>CADBNB010000251.1 GCA_902795895.1 uncultured Lachnospiraceae bacterium
AGAGAACATTGTAAAGAGCGGGGGGATTATATGAATTATCTCATGAAAAAATTTCACATCAAAAAAGAAGTTGAGTTCGTCAATTTAGTTATGTTTCTTTTTTATATGACGGTGCCTATTTGTGCTTTGACGTTTGTCGTTATTCTTCTTCATGGAAATTTTGAAGATGATGGTATCGTACTGCTTATGTTACCTTCTGCTATTTTGGTGCGTGTTTTTGAAAAGAAATTAGGTGACAAAGCAAAATATTTTTATGGTGCCATTATGCCTATATTTGGAACCGTTACTATCGCCTATGGAAATGATGGAAAATTTATCTGTATGATGGAGGCATATTTTTTGGTGACATCCATGATGGTTGCTTATTCTGATACTTCTGCCGTTTTGGTAAATGGTGCTATTACGGTACTATCGTCTGTAATAGGTATCATCTTTTGGACGCCTGCTTTTTTTGAGAAACAGGATAATTGGGTGGGCTGGTTGTTTAACGGTATTTTGTATTCGGTAATGATTTTCCTTTCTAGTGTATTGACCGGCCAGACAAAAGAAATCCGTATTAGTAATGAGAAAAATAAACACATCATGCAGGTTTTGGCAGATCGTTATTCGGATGTATATATATTAAGTCCACAAAAAGGAACCTGTGAGCTTGTGCGTAAAAACTGGGTTAAAGGCGAAGATATGGATGATGATAAGGTATTTGGACTGGATTATCAGAAAATCATGAAGGAAGTTGAGGCAGGAGTTTACGAAGAGGACAAGGAAGAAGTAATGTCCGCTATTAGTTTGGAGAATATTTCTAAGATTATGGCGGATAAAGACAGTATCAGTATTAATATGCGTGCTCCTTCTCCTGACGGACTTAGAAATTATATGCTTACCTTGTCACGTTACAATGGAGAAGACGACGTTATTATGGCGTTTGCGGATGTGACGGAGCAGATGGAAGAGGAGCAGAGGAAGAAAGA
The DNA here is from genome assembly GCA_902795895.1 of uncultured Lachnospiraceae bacterium. Lineage (GTDB taxonomy): Bacteria > Bacillota > Clostridia > Lachnospirales > Lachnospiraceae > CAG-411. The sequence continues at coordinate 969 of CADBNB010000251.1, forward strand.
AATTTTGGAAGAAGCACTTACCAATGCAAAACAGGCAAATCAGGCAAAAAGTGCGTTCCTTGCAAATATGTCCCACGACATTCGTACTCCTATGAATGCCATTATTGGTTTTTCGGGAATTGCAGCAAGCAGTGTTGAGGATAAGGAGCGCGTGTCGGATTGTATTGGTAAGATACAGTCATCCGCCAATCATTTGCTCAATCTTATCAATGACGTGCTGGATATGAGCCGTATCGAAAGCGGAAAGATTGCGTTGCAGGAGGAAGAGAAAAATATTTCCGACTTGATACATGATGTTGTAAATATTATCCGTCCGCAAATGCAGGACAGAGATATTAACTTTATGGTAGATGCCATAGAAATCCGGAATGAGATGGTTATGGTAGATTCAGTGAAATTACATCGTATACTCATAAATATTTTAGGTAATGCATTGAAGTTTACGGAGCCTGGTGAAAAAGTAATGTTTACTATTTATCAGAAAAAGAGCGCAGCACAGGGATTTGCCGCGTTTGAATTCCGAATTAGGGATACCGGAAGAGGTATGTCAGAAGATTTTGTGAAAAAGATTTTTGAACCTTTTGAGCGCGAGGAAAACTCAACTGTTAGTAAAGTGCAAGGTACTGGACTTGGTATGGCTATTACGAAAAATATGGTTGACCAGATGGGTGGTGTCATCAGTGTAAAGAGTCAGTTAGGTTTTGGTAGTGAATTTATTATTGATCTTCCTATGCGAATTGCTGAAGATGACGATGAAATTAAGGATGTGTGTCTGAAAGATTTGCGTGTATTGGTAATTGATGATAGCTTGGATGATATTGAACATATTACCTTCTTGTTGAAGCAGACAGAAGCAGATGTTGAGTGGACTACATCTGCAGACGAAGCGTTCCTTAGAATAAAACAGGCTGATGAGAAACAAAATCCATTCGAGGCATTTATTGTGGATATGCGTATGCCGTCGGTGGATGGAATTGAAACTACAAAGCGTATTCGGGAAAAATATGGTGACGATGTTCCAATTATTTTATTATCGTCTTATGATTGGGTGGATGTGGAAGAAAGTGCGAAGGAAGCAGGTGTAAACGCATTTTGTTCAAAACCGTTGTTTAAGTCGGATTTGATACGTGCACTTCGAAAAACTACACAGATATCGATCAAAGAGAAAGGAGAGCAAAAGAAAGCGGAGGAAGCAGTAAAAATGGAAAAGGCAGATCTGACAGGAAAGCATATTTTGCTGGCAGAAGATGTTCCTTTGAACCAACAGCTTATCACCTATTTGTTGAAGGACCGTGGCGCAACTACTACTCTTGCGAAAGATGGAGTGGAAGTTGTAAAAGCATTTGAAGAGTCTGCGCCAAATACCTTCGACTTAATCTTTATGGATATTATGATGCCAAATAAAAATGGTCTGGATGCTACGAGAGATATCCGTGCCCTTGACAGAAAAGATGCAAAGACTATACCAATCATCGCCATGACAGCAAATGCCTTTGAAGATGATAAGCGAAATTCTATGGAAGCTGGTATGAATGATCATATTTCGAAACCGTTTAAGCCAGAGACATTGGATTCCACATTAAAAGAATATTTGTCGTTGGAATAAGAAAGTGATTATTGATTTTGTGAAGTTTGATTAGAATGTTATTAAATGCTTATTTTTTAGTTGACCAGTGTGAAGTTACGTGGTAGTATTATCTTGGAAAATAAAAAGAAAGGAAAAAATGGAGTATGGCACAACAGAGAAATATTGCATTATGTATAATTTTGAGCCTCATTACTTGTGGTATTTACGGTATTTATTGGTTCGTTAAGTTAAATGACGAGCTTTGTAGCGAAACAAGTAGTGATGATTATCAGACTTCAGGTGTTGTTGCATTCCTCTTGTCAATCGTGACTTGTGGTATTTACGGTATTTATTGGAATTACAAGATGGGACAAAAGGTTGACATGTTAAAGAATGATGGACAGCATGCAGTTTTATTCATTGTCTTAGCCGTATTTGGATTAAGTATTGTGAATTACTGTATTATGCAGAGTGCATTAAACAGTCAGAGTGGAGCTGCTTATTGATTAAAAAGCTTACATTAAGTGGATTAGCGGTAGTGGTATCGATTGGATATTACTTCTGGCTAATCCATTTTCATATTGGAATTCCATGTGTGTTTCACAAAGTCACCGGGTTGCTTTGTCCTGGGTGTGGAGTCACACATATGTTTGTGGCGATGCTTCATCTGGAGTTCAAAAAGGCGTATGCCTCAAATTCTTTTCTTTTTTTAACCCAACCTTTGATTTATTATATGCTTATAAAAATATATGTGAATTGGCTGAAAAACCGTCCGTGTAAATGGAATAAATGGGAGAATTGTCTATTGATTGCCGAAATAATAGGAGCGGTTCTTTTTTTCTTTTGGAGAAATTTTGGAGTGCAATTGTGAAAAAAAAGTGAAGTGTTTGTGAACACCCTTGCCAAATGAGAAAAAATCGTTTATATTACAAGAGTGATAACTTTTCATCATTTTTCATTTTTAGAATTAACCTACATTTTGAAAGTGTGTAGGTTGTTCTCCCTTTTTTGTGTGTTGTATGACCGGGGGTGTACCGGTCAGAAAAAAGACCTAAGCATAATCGCTTAGGTCTTTTTTCATTTAATATAATCTTCCAAACGGGTTGCCATTTCAGACATATTTTCCAGTTTTTCCTGAATGACATTGATATCATCAATATATTTCTGTGCGACTTCGTTCGTGCTAGCAATATTATCAATAAAAGTTTCCAAATGCTGTGTAATCGTATCAAGAGTTGCCTTGATGTTTGTGGAAGAACTACTACTTTCGGTAGCAAGTTTACCCATTTCTGTGGCAACTACCGCAAAACCTTTTCCTGCTTCTCCACTTCTGGCAGCTTCGATGGAAGCGTTTAGTGCCAAAATATTGGAACGGGAAGCATTCGACGCAATCTTTCCGGTAACAACCGCTGCGTTGTTTACATCTTCGCTAACAGAGGTTGTAATTTCGTTCATGGATTTTAATGTATTAAAAATACCCTTTAACCCATCGGTCATTTCCTGTACCGATGAATTAATCTCTGTAACTGTTTGTTTGAAGTTTGCTGCAAAATCAGTAATCTTTTCTTTCTCTTCCACAGCATAAGTACTGATAAGGCAACCAATTACCTTTGTACCGTCTTTAATAGGAACCAGATTTCCCTCCATTGTTTTTCCAATGATTTCTTTTGGCAAAATATTGTGTACTGTCTGTCCGGTTCGAATACATTTTTCAAATGCTCCGTTAGTGTCATCAAGCTTATCTCCGACCTTAATTGGTGTTGGCTGGCCAGGTGAAGCTGATATTCCTAATACTGTGTTTTCGGTATCCATTAGTGAAATGATAGTTGGCCTTTCTTGTGTCATACGAATGTAGTCTAATTGTTCTAAAAGTTTTTCTAATGTTTCATGCATAAATTACCCCTCGCTTTCAAACAAGTATTAAATATCTGTCAGTTGGACAGTAAAACCCCTATGACTATTTTAACATAAAATGGGGAAAAATACCAATGATTTTGAAGGCACATTACATATGAAACAAATGGAGTAATAGATTATCTGATTAAGAAGTGTAAAATTGGATTTTGTATCTTGATTTATGAATAAAGTAGGAAAAGTAATGACTGAATTTGTTTGGATACCATGTTCTTGTAAAACAGGAAATGTTTGGTTAACAAAAAAGGAAAAATATGGTATAATTAAAATTGGAAAAAAGTAGTAAATACTATTCGGGATTTATGGGGATGTTTTTCTTGAAATATAAAAGGGCTTTCGAAAAATATATTTGGAATAGATGTTCTCTTGTGTAAAGGAGTCTCTGAGAGAATATATAGAAGGGGGGACAATCTATGAGTGGTGTGAATGCAGTTAACATGTCGTTATTGGTATGGGGGAGTGTTTTTTGTGCATTGCTTGCCTTTGCAATTGGATTAACGCGAAGTTTTGATAGAAAAAAGAAAATATGCGTAATTATCAATCAATTGGTTGCCAGTGGGATTATGGGAGCTGATGCCATGTCCTGTATATTAAGGGGTAAGACAGGAGAGGTAAATTATTATCTTATTCGTTTGAGTGGATTTTTGACATACTTATTAAGTGATCTTCTTTTGATTTCTTTTATGATGTATGTGGCTATTAATTTTTTTGGTACTTTTCTTGCTACAAAGGACGTAATAATCAAACGTGTAATAGGTGTATATGTTATTGCAGTGATTGGATGTTTACTCGTCATTTATTCTGCTTTTGCAAAAAC
>CADBNB010000252.1 GCA_902795895.1 uncultured Lachnospiraceae bacterium
AAAAATTGGATGAAACAATGTGTAGTTTTGAAGGTATATGAGAGAAGCTCTTATCGTAAGATAAGAGCTTTTTTATCATAAAATGAGAAAGGAGATATTATATGGCAGCATGGGTTGGTCAAATTGGCGGTTTTTTGATGATTGCACTTATTGTGACGCTTATTTTTTATTTTTTGAAAGATTTACAGATATTCAAAAATAAGGATATTTTATCAAAACAAGGAAAAAACTCCATATATATTGCAACAGTAGGTATGCTACAATTAATGATGGGAGCACTAATGTTTAATTATGGAAGAGGGCAAGCTTCGGCATTGGATTTAAAAACCATATGGAATACAGAAAAACTTTCAAAAATGATGGCAGCTTGTAGTGATGGTGAAGATATCTTGTTTTCGAAAACAGGAATTTCAAAGTTATTTCCAGCACTTTCAAGGTTTTTCGGTAAACGATTGTTAGAACAGTATGATGCATCTCTGATTTACATAGGTTTTTTTGGAGCTCTTCTTTTTGGCTTGGCATTATACCTATATTGGGGTGAATTAGTAAAAGATGCAAATGTGCCAATGGATTCATATTTATGTATATTCTTAGCACCTGGAGCATTTTATTTGTTTTTACCTTGTGGTATTTCGTGGATGTTAGCATGTGGGACATTTGCACTTTATCTTATGAAAAAAAATGCAAAGTTAGCAGGAATACTGTGTTCATGTGTTGGAATTGCATTTCATGTATTTGGAAGCCTATTCCTTATTGCATGTTTGATTCGTTTACTGGAATCAAATTATAGCGAATGGATTGAGAATGGTATTATTCTTGCAGGATTTTTTATTTGCTATATGTTAAATATAAAATTTGACTGGTTAGAAAAGTGGTCTGTTTTATGTTTACTATATCCGTTAGCAATGAAACTATTTGTCACTATTCAACTTAAACACCGAGATATAATTTTACAGTCTATTATTCCTGTGTTAGGATTTTTGAATGGAGTTTTGATGTTTTATGTCATCACAGTTGATGTAATAATGTAGAAAGGGAAAGCAAAATGTGGAAATCTAAAAAAGAATGGAAAGTATTTTGGACAATCTTTCTTCTTGCGATTGCATCAAGATGGATTATGTATTATGGTGGATATCGAATTTTGTTAATGATACAACAGACAGCGGATCCGTTCACTACATTTTTTTATAATCGTTTTTCAAATAGTGGGGATTCTGTCTGGTATATAAAATTATCGGAAGATTGGTACGAATCATCGGGAGAACATGCAAATTTAATCTGTTTTTATCCTTTATATCCTTTTGTGATGAAAATTGTGAATTTTATTACGCATAACGCTTTTGCATCAGGATTGATTGTTTCAAATGTATGTTTCGGTATTGCATCATATGTAATGTATTGTGTTGCTAAATTAGACATGAAAAACGATCAGGCAAGAAGCTCAGTAATTGCTTTCTGGTTATATCCTTTTGGTGTATTCTTAGGAGGTATTTTTACTGAAGGTTTATTTGTGTTATTAGTGATACTTTGTTTTTACTTTATACGCAAAAAGAATTTTTTAGCAGCAGGAATTGTTGGATTGTTGGCTGCAGTTAGTCGAAGCCAAGGAATTGTATTATTGGTTCCTGCATTGTATGAAGCAATTATTTATTGTGCAGAATGTATCAAAGAGGGAAAAAAAGAAAAGAAACCTTGGTGGAAATGTATTCCGGTAAGTAGCGCATTTGTATTCTTGATTCCTGTTGGAACATTTTTATATTTGTTGTTAAACTATGTGGTACTTGGTAACTGGACTGCATTTATTGAATACCAGGCTGCTGAACCTTGGTACAATACAAGTCATTGGATTTCATCAAACTTGGAGCAGCATTTTAATAATGCGATAGAATATGGTGGTTTAGCGTATATCATCTATTGGGTGCAGATTCTATTGTACTTTGTTGCAATCATTGCTATTTTTTATGGTTTATATAAAAAGGTTCGACCTTCTTATATGGGATATGCAGGAGCATATCTGTTTGTATCATTCTTGCATGGATGGTTAATTAGTGGACCAAGATATATCATGGGATGTATTCCTCTTTATTTTATCTATGGTCGGATTGAAAACAAGTATGTAAAAATGTCCATAATGTCCGTAATGTCAGTTCTGTATTTTTACTATAGTTTAATGTTTTTAGAGGGACAGGCAATTATGTAAGCGTGGAGCATTAAGCCGTTACCGGCTATATAAAAATACATGTAATATGCAGTTTTTATGCAAGCATAAAGGTGCAAATTACATGTATTTTTTTGCACCCTCTGTTATAGTTCAGCCGAGAACATTCATAAAGTGCCAGAGGAAGAGAATGGCTACAAGTATAAATTATGGATGGACACTTTATTCATTTTATGCGACTGCCCAATAGAAATAATAATGCATCTTAAGCTAAAACTGCGAGCAGTTCCGCTTTTGATGCATTATTATTTCTGCTCGGCTGAACTGGTGAAAAAAAAGTCGATTTTTTTTGAAAAAAGGTGTTGACTTTAAAAAGTCGGCGTGATATACTAAACAAGTCGCTTGGGGGTGACGGAAAACGAAAGCCTCTGAAACCTAGTAATATCAAGGATTGCAGCGATTAGAACATTGACAATTAAACAGTGAAACAACCTTGAAAATTCATTTGAAAATTTCATGGAAAACATTTTGTTTTCACGAA
>CADBNB010000253.1 GCA_902795895.1 uncultured Lachnospiraceae bacterium
CTACCCCAAAACAAAAAAAATTCTAAAAATATAAAAACAGGAGCCTCACAATAACGATTTATAAAATCGTTATTGCGACAGCCCCTTGTAGTATGGAATTTCTTGACAGAAAAAAGAAGATATGATTAAAATAGGAAAAGGCGATGAATTTTGAGAAAACATTTATGTTGGAAAGAGGTAGATTATGAAAAGAAGTATGAAAAAAATCATGGCGTGTGCCATGGCAGCAGTAATGACCGTTCAGGTTGTTCCTGCATTGGAAAGTAAGGCGGTGACTGTGGATACTTGGAAACTGACGGTAAACACGGAGGTGACTTTAGACCGCATTGTGTTTAGTGGGGCAGATTTGTTGCAGCCGGAAAAGCAGTACTTTGTAGGATTGTTACATGATAAGGTTGCAGTTTTAGATGAAGCCTTCAAGGTTGTAGCACAGACAGAATACAAAGCTGTTCAGGATAAGTTTGTGATTTATCAGGGAAAGACAGCCATGGTTGTACAAAATGCAGACAATCTCTACGGAATCTGCAGTGTTACCGGCGAAGAATTAGAGCCATGTAAATCCATTTCCATGATTCCGGGGAATACATTGGAAGGACATAGTATCCTTCAAGAGACGGATGCAAGCAATGTTCGTCATTTGATTGTAGATGGAAAGAGAATTGCTGATATCGAGGGCAATCCTGCATTGGAAAAGGTACAGGAGCAGGTTAAAATTGTTAATTATAATACGGTTACCCGTAATTATGAGGTATATGGATTAGACGGAACGAAAGAAAAAGTGGGAACTCGTGAAGAAGTGTTTGGAACAGTATCTTTTGGAACAACCCATGATAAAGGTGATGTTTACAACAAAGCAGTTGCGGGCTGGTTAAAAGATAAAGTCTCTTTGGCAAATCAGGATGTGAAAGGAAAATTTGAAGCATTGGGATATACCATTGAATCGGAAGATGAAGCAAAAACATCCTATAACTATGTATCCGGAAGAACAAACGAGATGTATTACTATGTTTTTAAGAGTCTTACATTGTCAGGAATCTTGGAGGAGAACTCGGAAAAGTATACAGAAAATTTAGCAAAAGTTACTTATGGTTATGTATATGATGAAAAGCAAAACCTGGTGGCAGAAGGAACCTGTAATATGGATAGTGAGTATGCAGCATATCCGGGAACAAATTCTGTGGGAGATGTTTACTTATTAACATTAGATGGAACATTTCAGAAAATGGACGGAATCACAGGAGAAGTGATTAAGGGAACCAAGGCAAAAGAGAACTCAATGATTTGTAAAGAAATCCTTAGCAAAGATTATGCAAAGGCTAAGAATTTTGATGCCTATATTGCAAAACAGGAAGGTATGACAAATGTTCTTTTTGGCAATGAAAAGTACGAGAAAAAGATTGTATATCAGTATAATTTTGTGGACAATGTAACTGCATCGGAAATTGTACTTCCAGATTTAAAGGAAACATTGTCATATTCGAAAAAAATATCTGAAAATTGCTATGTAAAAGAAAAGGTTGAAAACAAAACAGATTTTTATCAGATTGATACGAAGGCAAATAAAGTTATTCAATTAGACATGTCAGTAAATGAGATTGAGAGCAATGCAGCTTTTCAGGTTGCAGGTGGCATGGCGATTGTTGCAGATAAGAAAAATGCCTGTCTTTTAGCCGGCAAGGGAGAACAGACAGTAACCAAGACATTTAAGGAACTTGGTGCATATAGCGACAATAGTGTAATCAACATGCAGAAAGCACAGGATGATTTTTGCTATGCCATTGTTTTATCTTACCCAAAGAAAAACGAAGGTACAGATTACGAGCAGATTGATTACGGTAATGCAAAAATGTTTGCGGTTTTGTATAACGGAAAAAAGAATATCATGACCGTTCAGGAAATTACAAAAGATGAAGAAACTGCTCTTACCAATACGGAGTATGAGGATTTATCTGTAGAGGGTAAGGTAATCCGCTATGCTTTAACAACGGTGCTTGTGCTGGACTCTGAAACTGCTACTATGAAGTTATTGGATACCAAAGCTATGATTTTAGATAAAGGGTATACCTTGCTTGGGGCGCAGGTAGTGAATGGGGATGTATATTTAAGATACGGCGTAGAGCGTGATGGTACTACTTATTATGGATTTATGGATCTTAGTGGAAAGATTTTTGTAGATGCAGATAAATGTAAAGAACAGTACGGAGCAAGACTGGAAGTTTTGGGAGAATACTTGGCTTATGGAAAAACGCTGTTGAAGAAAAATGGCGAAGTTGTGTTTACAAATGGAACCGTTGAAAAAATCAGCAAGCATGATGATGTAATGGGAATGGATGTGGAATCTGGAATTGCATCTATTTATGGCGAAAAAGCAGATGGATCATTCTGGGGATGTCTGTACGACGCAAACAATAATAAATCCATTCTGGAATATGAGAACAAGGACAGTGTTTACGTTAAAGGAACTGTTTATGGAAGTTATATTTTATTACAACAGAGCGATATCCGTGATGTGGCATGGTTGAATTGCCAATCAGATAAAATTGAGCAAAAGTCAAAAGGCGAGGTGTTTGTGAACGAAGCCAGCAAAACAGTGTTTGTTATTGCGACTACCAGCACATTTGTGGAATCTACACCAGAGGTGACGACAACAGTTGCTGTAACAGCAACACCGACGGCGATTTCAACAGTAACACCGACAGCAGTTGTTGCAACACAAGCACCGGAAGTGACAGTGACACCTGAAGTTACCTCACAGCCTGAAATTACAGAAAAACCTGTAAATTATAGTGGTACATACACAGTGAAAAATGTAAGTTACAAGGTGACCAATGTGTCAAAGGCAACCGTGAAAGTAACAAAGGCTAAGAATAAGTCATCCATTGATGTTCCTGCCACAGTGAAGATTAAAGGTAAGACATTCAAGGTTACAGCCATAGGGACAAAGGCGTTCTATGGAAATAAGAAGACAACGAAAGTTACTGTTGGTGCAAAGGTAACTGCCATTGGAAAGCAAGCGTTTGCAGGATGCAGTAAATTGAAAACCATTGTAGTAAAGGGAACGGGACTTAAGAGCATAGGTGCAAACGCATTAAAGGGCACAAACAAATCACTGGTTGTGAAAGTTCCTGTGAAGAAGAAAGCAGCTTACAAGAAGCTGTTGAAAGGAAAGGGAAATGCGAAAGTCAAGGTAAAGTAGCCTCCAGACTGCGCAGTACATAAAAGAATAGAAAGTTTAGGACCTCCATGTCTGTTAAGCAGGCAAGGAGGTTTTTCTAATTATATTGTAACTTTTTCTAGTATTTTAGTCCTATATTATCGAAAAATGTCGACGAAAGTCGGCATTTTTTTTTACACTTTTTTGGAATATGTGTAGTACAAACTACCGTTTGTAAATACGATAAATACTGATAATATTAAATACAAACCTTAATAAGGTGATAAAAAATCTGTAAAAAAACTAACAAAACGTGGATAAATTATTGCAAAAAAATTGTAATAATGTGTCAAAAAATGGGTTGTGAAAATGTAAAAAAGTGGTATAATATTAATATACGATTGGTCAATAAAGTGATTTGTTACTGGTCGGGCGAAAAACAGACAGTAACAGCGATTTGGCTGCATTGTATGAGGGGAGGGATGGTATGCTGAAGCGGAAGCTGTATGAACGGTTGTGCAGCTGGAAGAAAGAGAGTCAGGGAAAAACCGTTGTATTGTTGGAAGGAGCGAGGCAGGTAGGCAAGAGCTACATGGCGAAGCGTTTTGCCGAGAGCGAATATAAAACCTATCTGGTCGTTGATTTTTCAAACATTGCAAGTGAAGTTTTGATGTTGTTTGAAGACGATTTAGACGACTTGGATTACCTCTTTCGCATGCTTTCTATTTATTACGATGTGAAACTCTACCCCCGAGAAACATTGATAATATTTGATGAGATTCAGCTTTATCCAAAGATACGACAGAACGTAAAACAACTGGTAGCCGACGGAAGATTTGATTATCTGGAGACCGGTTCTTGGATATCCCTTCGACGAAATGTACAGAATATCACGATTCCTAAGGAAGAAAGATGCATCACCGTATACCCCCTGGATTTCGAGGAATTTCTATGGGCCATGGGCGATGAGAGTTCTTACCCGGTGGTGGAACGATGTTACAAGCGACAGAAGCCTGTTACCTCGAAGATGCATCACGATATGATGAAGATGTTTCGTCAGTATATGTTGGTGGGCGGTATGCCCCAAGCTGTGATAGCTTATGCCGCCACCAAAGATTTTGAACAAACGGAGAATGAAAAAAGAAAGATTCTAACCCTCTATAGAAACGACGTTGGGGAATATGCAAAAGGCTGGGAACGAAAAGTATTAGCAGTTTTTGATGGCATTCCCCGACAACTCTCCAAGAGAGAAAAGAAGTATACCTTAGCCAGTCTTCAAAAAGAAGCGAGGCTACGGGAGTACCGGACCGCATTTCAGTGGCTTGATGATGCCAGAATGATAGAAATCTGTTTTAATAACAGGGATCCGGAAAAAGGTATGGGAAAGAACAAAGACCGTGTGGCGATGAAGTGTTATATGCCGGATACCGGCTTGTTAGTCAGCCATGCGTTTAACGAAGAAAAAATGAAAGAAGACAAGGTTTTGAAAAATATCATGTTCAACCATTTAGAGGTACATGAAGGCATGCTGCTGGAGAATGCAGTGGCACAGCTGCTTCGTACGAAAGGGCATAAATTATTATTTTATTATCATAGTGATAATGAAAATGCGAAAAACCGCATGAAGATTGATTTTTTAATCCGACAGAGGCGGAAGCTTTGTCCAATCACTGTGAAAGCAGGACATCCTGCCAGACACATTTCCCTGGACAAGTTTGAAATAAAGTATAGAGATAAATTAGGAAAGAAGTACGTTATTTGTACGAAAAATTTGGAAGTAAAAGAAAATCTGGTGTATTTGCCAGTGTATATGACATCTTGTTTGTAGACATATGAATGAAACGATTATTGATATGACAGAG
>CADBNB010000254.1 GCA_902795895.1 uncultured Lachnospiraceae bacterium
AGCAACACCAAAGGTAACAGCAACACCAAAGGTAACAGCAACACCAAAGATAACGGCGACACCAAAGGTAACAGCAACACCAATGGTTACTGCTGATCCAAAAACAGATGTAATTGCATTGCCTACAGAAGAACCAGTTCATAATAAAGCAATTGTATATTACAAGCGTACAGAAAATACTTCATGGACGAAAGCGTATATTCATTACAAAGTGGATGGGAAATGGACAAAAGTTCCAGGAGTAAAGATGACAGAAGTTAGTGCTGGATATTGGAAGTACGAAATTGATTTGAAAGATACAGAAAAAGCAACCGTTTGCTTTAATAACGGTAAAGGTGTTTGGGATAATAACAATGTACAAAATTATAAAATAAAGATGGGTACTTGTGAGATTAATGCCAAAACGAAAAAAATTAAAAAATTGGATACTCCTTCTAACCATTATGTGATAGAGCCAGTGTTAGAAGAAATTGATCCTACTAGTGAACCTGTGATAGAGCCAGTTATTGAAACGAATGTTCCTACAAGTGATTATGTTATACAGCCAGATTTAGAATTTGGGTATGAAATGAAGAGAGCAGTTGTTGAAGAATAATTAAAATGATAAAAGGTTGGATATTTACGGAAACGTAGATATTCGACCTTTTTTGTATTGTTCTTATATTAAAGAGTTACACTAAAAATTACAGTTTTTTTACAATTGTAAGAAATGTATTGTAAAAAAATAGAAAATGTGGTATTCTTCTCTTTAGAAAAATCATGATAAACAAAATTATCAATGCGAAATGTCACGATTAACGAAGTGATGAGTTTTTGCAAATGTCGATTTTAAGAAAGGACGATACCATGAGACGAAAAAATATGATGAAAAATGGTAAATTTTTAAAAAAAAGTTTAGTATCTGCGTTAAGTCTTGCACTTGTCGCAACCTCAATTCCTTCAGTGAATACGTATTCGTACGCAAAGACGGACACGGAGTCTGGTGAGAAAGCAGTTGTTATAGCTGGAAAAGATACTACAAACATTAAGAATGTTATTTATATGATACCTGATGGTGGTGGATTTCCTACATATGACATTGCAAAAGCTGTAAAGAGCGCCGGACAGGATAAACTTAGCTATAAGACGGCAACTACATGGACATCGAAAAACATGTATTTGGACGATTATTTAGAAGGATGCTATTATACAAGTTCTGCGGACAATGAAGTAACAGATTCGGCAGCAGGTGGAACAGCTCTTGCATGCGGAAAAAAGACAAATAATGGTACCGTAGGATTGGATGAAGATGGTAAGCCTATTGCAAACCTTTTGGAAATGAGTCGTTTACAGGGAAAAGCTACCGGTATTGTAGCAACATCTTATTCATCAGATGCGACTCCGGCTGTTTTTTCGGCACATGCATTTGAGCGTACAGAAACAAAAGATGTGATTACACAAATGTTTGCAGGTGAAGTTAATCTTGTGCTCTGTGGATGTCTTTCAAAACGTTGTGGTTTAAGCAGTAAATCTCTTGCTTCTGAAAACAATTATAAATATGTGACAAACACCAGTGGATTGACAGCAAGAAATAGTGATACATTTAAAGATGCATCTTCAGAGTTAAAGCTTTGGGGAGATTTTGACAGAGGAAACGAATATCAGATTGCATATGATAATGAAAATGATAAAAAAGTTCCTACATTAAAACAGATGACAGATACTTCACTTAAGTTGTTATCTCAGGATGAAGACGGTTTCTTCCTTATGGTAGAAGGAAGTAAGATTGATTATTCAAACCATCGTGGTGACATGGTAGATTCTTCTACAGAATGGATTGCTTTTGATGAAGCTTTTAAGGTAGCACTTGATTTCGCTTCAAATCGTACAGATACTGTAGTTGTAGTTGCACCAGACCACAATACAGGTGTTGCAAAAACTCCATCATCATCAAAAATGACAAAAGTAGTTAGTATGGTACAGAAAAAGAAAGATACATCTGAAAGTACTGACCTTTTGACTTTTACTGCAAAAGGACACAGTTATTCTCATTCGTCACACCTTGTTGGATTGTGGATGTATTTACCAAGTGGAACACCAAAATTCGAAGATGTAATTACGGTAAAACATACAGATGGAGAAAGAGGAAATTATACAACTGAAAATACAGAAGTTGCAAAATATGTTGCAAAATTGATTGCTGATGATACAGTAGGTAGTTTAAAGGATGCTACGAACTTATTGTTCCATGATGTTACAAAAATGGGAACTTATAGCAATGGTAAATTCAAATTTAAGGATTATAACGCAAGTGTACAAGCAGACTCTGATATTGTTACAGTGAATGGTGAGGAGCAAAGCACAAACGGCGAGTATTCCCTTTATGTAAATAATAAGATGTACATTTCTCAGAAAGCATATGAGATGGTTACAGGTGAAAGACTTGGAAGCGAGGTAAAATTTGAAGGTAAAGGTACAAAGTCTGAACCATATGAAATCTCTTCTGCAGATAATTTTAATGCGTTAATGGAAAGTGTTAAGGCAGGAGAAACATACACAGGAAAGTATTTTGTACAAACAGGAAATGTTGACTTAACAAAGGTTGATGAGTTTAAGGGTAGCAATGGAAAAGGAACATTTGCAGGATACTATAATGGACAGGGACACACTATCAATGTAGGTTTGGCAGCAAGTGAAGAAGAGTTGTCAGTTTTCCCTACAGTAGCTGGAAGTATTTACAATCTTGGTGTTACGGGAACTATTACAAATACAAATGGTAATTGTGCAGGTATTGCAAATGAAGTATCAGCTTCAGGAAAATTATATCAGTGTTTTTCAAGTGTGACATTGAATGCTAAAAATATAGTAGCAGGTATTGTAGGAACAGTTGCAGATGACGGCGTTGTAAATGGATGTTATTACACAGGTGTTGCTGTTGGAGCAAAAAATATGGGAATTGCAAATGGAACCGTTACAAAATGTTATTATCAGATGAAAAACGGAAGTACTTCTGTCAGCTCGTCTGGAAGTGGTTCATCAAGCAGTAACTTAAAAGCAGAAAAATTAAATGGCAAAAAAGCGGCTGTTGCCAAGACAATTGGAGTAGAGAAAGACGCTTTGTGTGATTTTGTAGATGTGGAAAATGAAGATATTGCATTTGTGGCAGGAGTATCTTATTTAACAAACTTCACTTACACATATACTTGCAAAAATGGTAAAGAAAAAACAGTGAATGTAAGTAATTTCGATGCAACTTGTTCAGGATACAATGAAAACATTCTTGATGATGAAATGAATGCAAATCTGCCAATTAAATTACAGGGAACTGCAATGTATACCGGTGGATCATCAGTGATTGAGGAAAAAATGGTATCATTGGATTCAAAAGGATTTGCTTCGGCAAGTGTTGAAGTTTCAACTACATTTAGCAACGATTTTTATAAAACAAATTCATCGAAAAGATATAATATTAATTTCACCGGTCCTATACCGGAGCACGAAACAGCAACACCAGCTGTAACAGCAACACCAAATGTGACAGCAACACCAGCTGTATCAAATAATAAGTTAACGGTTTATTATCAGCGTTCTGCAAATACATCATGGAGCAAGGCATATGTTCACTATAAGGTAGATGGTGTATGGACAAAGAGCCCTGGTGTAGGAATGAACAAAATCAGTGCAGGTTATTGGTATACTACGATTGATATGAAGAATAGTAGTGAAGCGACTTTAATTTTCAATGACGGAAATGGAAACTGGGATAATAACAGTAGCAAAAAATATACTTTGAATGCAGGAACATATTTGGTAAATCAGAAAGAAAAGACGATTTCTACTTTGGGTACTGCTGCAACGGTAGCACCAACAGCGACACCA
>CADBNB010000255.1 GCA_902795895.1 uncultured Lachnospiraceae bacterium
TTTCAAGATTTAACTAAGAGCTATGTTTGTGACTGAAACGCGATTATTTTAAAGAAGCGTTTTACCTTTGATATAGTTTTAAATAGCACGAAAAACATCATCAAAGTGGGAAATAGATTACTGTTTTACAGGGTGTGAACGGTAAACAGACACTTTGGTGATGTTTTGGTATACAACAGGAGGTGTTTTTCATATGTCATATTTGATTGCAGTAGGAAGTTCGGATGGCAAGCAGGTGGATTTACATTTTGGCTCTGCAGATGAATTTTTCATTTACGAAATTGAAGGAGAAGACATTAAGTTAAAGGAAAAAAGACAGATAGAAAAACAGGAAGAAATTTCTTCTGAACATAGTGACACCAAAGGAAACTGCGCCAGTGCAGGTTGTGGAAAAGGCGGATGCAACAGTGGAAAGAAAAATGGCTGTGGCGGACAGGAAGGCATTGTGAAGTTAGTGGAGCAAGTGGCAGACTGTCGGGCTGTAGTTTGCAGCAAAGTGGGATTTAAAGCACAAAAGGCACTGGAACGAAAAGCAATCAGTGTGTTTGATGTTACCTGTGAAGTGGATGAGGCTTTGGGAAAGATTACAAAGTATTTTCATACCTTGGATAGCCATAAGGCTTGGAGAAATTCTTAATATAGAAATAAAGACGAAGCGGAGATTTTAGGTTTAAAATCTCTGTTTCGTCTTTGTTCTGATAAATCAAACTTGACTTTGAGTAGGTTGGCGATTATCGGATTTCGTAATTTTCTCCTTTATCAAGAATTTCTCCATTCATATTGTAAATGGCATCAATAATTCTGTTTCTATAGGTACTGTTTCCGTCGCCTTCCACCATATTTGACCAACCTATTTCACCGGCAAGTCCCATGGCACATACAGAAGCTGCAGCAGCTTCCAAAAGATTGTCCGGATTAGCAACCAAAAATGCTGTCATCAATCCGGAAAGCTGACATCCAGTTCCTGTAATTTTTCCCATTTCCTTGCGACCATTTCGAAGCACGAAACAGGTTTCTCCGTCACTTACCAGATCAATTACTCCGGTTATGGCTACAATACAGTCTTTTGCTTTCGCAAAATTTTTCACAAAAGTAACTGCTGCATCTAAATTTTCTTCCGTTACAGCATCTGCTACGTCGGCATCTACACCTTTTGTCGTACCACTTCCTGTGGCAAGTGTCTTTATTTCTGAAATATTTCCACGAATTACATGAAAGTTTATTTCACTCATAAGTCCGATGGCAGTGTCGGTTCTTAGTTTCGACGCTCCGGCTCCCACCGGGTCAAGAAGCGTCATGTGATGCAATTCATTTGCCTTTTTTCCAGCGGCAAACATGCCATTTATACTGCTTTTATGCAAGGTTCCAATATTGATGTTAAGTCCTCCGCAGATAGAAGTAATATCTTCTACATCTTCCGGTTCATCGGACATAATAGGACTGGCTCCACATGCCAGCAAAATATTTGCAACATCATTTACCGTTACATAATTCGTAATGTTGTGCACCAATGGTGCGGTTTTTCTTACATTTTCCAAGTATTTTCCAAACATATCTTTTCCTCCCTACGTTGGCATTATCCAAATCAGGTTAACGGGTCGAAGTCTCACAACAGAAATGCTGTTTCCTTCCTCTCAGCCTTTCGGCTCCCCTTCAAATTGTCGACTAATTTTACACCCAAAAGAAAGGTATGTCAATTCCTGTGCCTATATTATTTTTTAATCACAAATTCGAGCATTACAAGTTGATGAAAGTGGTATAAACAAATGTAATAAGGGGCAATCAGAAATAGAAATTATATTTTATGCTCATAGTGTGTTATCTTAAATTTGAAGTTGAAATGTTATGTAACAAATCAGCATTTGTCTGAACTGTTACAATGCTATCTTTCGTATAAGACAAAATGTCTTAAAAAATGAGTATATTAAGAAGGAGGAGCCGATTATATGACAATGACACAACTTAAATATGCAATTGTGCTTTCCCAATCCACCTCTATAAAAGAAGCCGCAAAAAAATTATCGATTTCACAACCCGGTCTTTCTGCATCTATGAAAGAATTAGAAGAAGAGTTGGGTTTTCAGCTTTTTGATAGAAACAACAGAGGAATCCATGTTACTACAGAAGGAACTGAATTTTTAGGCTATGCAAAACAGGTACTAGGACAGTTTGAATTGCTTGAAAAGCGATATACTTTAAAAGAGCAACAAAGAAGTTTATTCTCTGTTTCCATGCAACACTATGTTTTTGCGGTTCATGCGTTTATAGAGACGGCAAAACAGTTTCCTAAGTTACAATATGATTTTTCTGTTTATGAGACAAAAACATATGAAGTAATAAAAGATGTAAGAGATTCGAAAAGTGAGATTGGAATTTTGGCCTATTCAAAAACTAACGAAAAAATATTAAAAAATGTTTTAAAAGAATACCAGTTGGTGTTTCACCCTTTGATGCAAAGAGAAGCTTATATTTACTTATGGAAGGGACATCCTTTGGCAGAAAAAGAAGAATTGTCTTTAACGGAGTTAAGTGAATATCCTTGTATTTCCTTTGAACAGGATAATCAAAGTGGGTTTCATTTGCAGGAAGAAGCTTTAGGATTTTATAATTACGAGCGTACCATAAAGACAAATGACCGGGCTACGTCCATGGAGATTTTGGCAGGATTAAACGGATACGCAGTAGGAACAGGTATTGCCTCATCCAGCGTGTTATCAGGTGAACTTGTGAGCATTAAGTTAAAAGAGGAGGATCCTCTGACGATAGGGTATATTTTGAGAAAAGGATGTCAGCTTAGTTCAATTGCAAGAAAATATATTGAAGAATTGGCAACGTATAAAGAAGTGTAGTTGTGAATTTGTAAAAATCCCGGAAGATTAGGAAGATAGTAGGAGATAGATGAGTTTGTTCCACATTTGGAGGAATGTTTATGAAGAAAA
>CADBNB010000256.1 GCA_902795895.1 uncultured Lachnospiraceae bacterium
CACCATTTTCTTTTGCCGTTTGCTCTAACTGGACATAATTTTCATCGGGCTTAGCAATTCTAGGCATAACAAAATTCTTAATACGTATTGAACCAGCCTCGTTAGAAGTTTCCATAATTTCCTTGATTGCAGATACATGGTCCTCGTCAGAGTGGGTGATAATTGCGTAATCCAGAGTCCGTATTCCTCGGGATTTTAAAAATGGTACAACCTTATATTTCGTCAGTTCCTTTTCTGAACTACTACCACTGTCAATCATAATAGTTGTTCCTCCACATTTTTGAATCAAAAAAGAATCTCCCTGCCCTACATCAATGGCTGTAATGGTTAATTGACTGGTATTTAGCTTAATTACAATACACAAAACAGAAATTACGATAAACCCAAAATACTTCCAATTTTCTCTGATATTTGCAAGTAAAATGCTTATGCTCAAAATCAAATAATAGCCAACAATCTGATAAATCGATGGTTTTCCTATAGTAAGAATACTAAATGGCAAAACTAAAACTATGTCACACATCACATGATATGCAGCTAAAATCCATTGAATTGGAAAAGTAAACAAATAGGAAATCCAAAGAGAAACGTTTCCTACCACAAGAAGACCGATTCCAGTTCCAAGTAACACCGGCACAAGAGGTAGCACAAAAATATTTAGAAAAACGGAATAAAACGAGATTTCTGAATAATTCCACAATAAAACTGGTAATGTGACTAAAATGATAGAACTGCTTAACAGTAATGAATCTACTGCTTTATCAATGATTTTAATTTGATCAAATTTTTCATTATGTACAGTATGTTTTAGTTGTATCTGAAAGAAGGAAAAGATTCCATATATCTCTTTTTCCGTAGTTACTTTTGATGGAAATACAAAAGAACGAATACATGGATATACAGATACAACCGCAATAATTGCACCGTAAGATAACTGAAAACCGCTGTTTAATAATTGAAAAGGTTCCTGTATTAAAATAATCACGGCACTCAAACACATGGAGGAAATAATATCATAGGTTCGTCCAATCAAAATGGCAATCAACGATATAGAAAGCATAACAACCGCCCGATTGGTTGATACACTAAAATCTGTCATCCAACCATAGGACACAAGAAACATAATTGTCACAGGAACTGCAATTTCGTTTGGCACGAATAGTTTCTTTAATATTCGATATAAAAATAATCCAATCATAGAAATATGTAATCCTGAAATTGCCAAAATGTGTGCAATCCCACTTTTTAAGTACAATGCTTTTGTTTCAGCATCTAATTCACTTTTTTCTCCTAAGATAATTGCTGAAAGAATCCCCGCATTTTCATCATTTAGATATTTTTCAAAAATGCAAGTTCCTTTATCCTTTAGTTGATATAAAAACTGTCTGTAATAGGACAGTTTGGGATTTACCGCTAAAACAGATTTCGCAAATACTTTATAGTCTACTCCTTTTGCTTTGTAGTACAAAAACTCGTTAAACTGCCCTGGTACCGTGCCTTTTTGCAATTTCTTTAAAGTCCCGCAAATCTTAACTGTATTTCCAAGATAAATACCATCGCAGGAATCATAATATACCAAAATATGATGTATATCCTTGCATATATCGTCTTTTACTTTCTGATTAACAGACACATAGGAAATGTTTTTCAAATATATGGCATAACCCTTTGTTTTCTTGGAAATTTGATAAACAGTTCCCTGAATTTCCGTATCAGCTTCGTCCGAAAACACTTTATCGATTTTTGGTGGGTCATAAAAATAAATTCTGGCAGCAGAAACAAGTATTGTAATCAATACAACACATATTAAAGGTCTTTTCAAAAACACTTACTCCTTTCATATAAAATGTTCTAAGTTAGTGAATATTTTTAATATAGAACACCCGTCACATTAGTTAAAGATTTTAAATGAATGTTCAGAATAAACTTTCCAATTCTAAACGATACGAATTAATTCATATCAATTTTTAACCCAATAATACTGAAATAAAAAAGATAAAATCAAAAGAATTCTAAAAAGATAGCAAGCAACAAAAGATATTTTGTTGTCCACTATGAAATAAAGATACTCAGGGTGCCAAAGCACCCCGAGATAAGATAAACTAAGCCTTAACACTAAACTCCGCTTTCATATATGAATGGGTTTAGTTTGCATGATTCAAAGGAATTCGAACTGTAAAAGTAGTTCCTTCCTTTTCTTTACTGTAAATCTTAATGGCTCCTTTATGGACAAGAATCGCATTTCGAGTAATGGCAAGTCCCAAACCGGTTCCACCAGTATCTCTGGATCTTGCTTTATCCACGCGGTAAAAACGTTCAAATACATTTTCCTGTTCGTCAGCCGGAATACCAACCCCGGAATCCGAAACTTTAATGTAAAAGAACTTGTGATCCGCATTTAAGGAAACACGAACCCAGCCATTATCATAATTGTATTTTACAGCGTTTTCAATCAGGTTATTGATTGCCAAAGACAGTTTCACTTCGTCAACTTCAGCAATCACCGGTCGAAAGCTTTCAAAATTCAAATCAATGTTTCTTTCGGCTGCAATAGGGCGAATACGTTTTAAAATCTGCTCGCACAATTCATTGATATTCACAGAGGAAATATTTAATTCACATTCTGACTTATCCATCTTAACTAAAGAAAGCAAATCAGTGATAATCTTATTCTCTCTCTCAATTTCAGCTGTAATATCTACAAGAAATTCCCTATACAACTCTGCCGGTGCATCTTCCTGTTGAAGCAACGAATCAGCCAGTACTTTGATGGAAGTAATCGGCGTTTTTAACTCGTGTGACACGTTGGAAACAAATTCTTGTCTTGAACTCTCTAAAGTCTCTAATTTCGTGGTCATACTATTGATAGAATCAACAATGTCATTTACTTCCGAAAAACTGTGCATATCGATTTTTTCATTCAGGTACCCTTCTGTAATCCTTCCAA
The DNA here is from genome assembly GCA_902795895.1 of uncultured Lachnospiraceae bacterium. GTDB lineage: Bacteria > Bacillota > Clostridia > Lachnospirales > Lachnospiraceae > CAG-411. Next base: position 2,948 of record CADBNB010000256.1, read on the forward strand.
TGTATCCAACCAATTGTTTTAGTGGTTGAATAAACTTGCGGGAATACATAAATGCCACCAACAAAATAACAATCACTACAGCAATCAATATTCCACAGATATGATGCCAAATGTCATTATAATCTTTAAATATATATACTTTATCACATCTTAGCACAACAAATTTTGCATCTTCTCTGGAAACGTCATTCAAAACACTTAATATACAATATTCAAACTGGCTATCTTCCAAAAATACTGGTGCTTTGGTTTGAAACGCTTCATCCATGGAAATTTTGATATCTTTGCCCAAACTAACTTTGTGCTTTTCAAGTGTCTCATTAAAGAAACCTTTGACATTATTTACATGATCTGAATCATAAAAAACATGTTCAGCACCAATAATAGTAATCCGATATCCTCCAACATTTTCAATGTCGTATAAGGTAAGATTTAACTCAATATCATCGTTTAAACCATCCGGATTTTCAAAAAAATGTTTCTGATTTAAAATTTCCGACAAACAATTTCCGTTTCTTTCCATATGAAAATTGTTCTGTCTGATAACATCGACGTGATAAGAATGCATGGCGTACCATGTCATAAAGCCGGTAGATAACAATCCAATAAGAAGGAGTACAGCAAAAAGCTGTACTCTTATTGACCGTAAAAAAATTATTCTCTTTTTTCTAATTTTGGAAGAAATATCCTACACCCCATTTAGTATGAATATATTTTGGCTCACTCGGATTAGCCTCAATCTTCTCACGTAATCTACGGATATGTACATCTACCGTACGTACATCTCCCGGATAATCATATCCCCAAACGGTATTTAATAAGTTTTCACGGCTATAAACTTTATTTGGATTGAACATAAGTAATTCTAATAAATCAAACTCTTTTGCTGTAAGATTCACTTCTGTTTCATTGATGAATACTCTTCTACTGTCACAGTCTACTTTAAGCTCTTCAAAAATGGCTACCTTTGCAACATCTTCATCATCAGCTTTAACATTCTTACTTCTACGCATAATCGCTTTGATTCTGGCTTTTACTTCAAGAATGTTAAATGGTTTTGTAATATAATCGTCTGCACCATATTCCAAACCAAGAATCTTGTCCATATCATCACCTTTTGCTGTTAACATGATAATAGGAACATTTGAAAATTCACGAATCTGCTGGCAAACTTCAAAACCAGTAAGTTTAGGCAACATAACATCTAGTAAAATAACATCAAACTCGGTATTTTTTGCCAATTCGATAGCTTCTTCGCCATCGTATGCACAAGTCACTGCCATGTTGTCACTTTCTAAGCTGAAACGAATACCCTTTACAATTAGCTTTTCATCATCAACAACTAATACTTTTTTTTCCAAAACCACTCACCTCATCAATAATTTATCTGAAAACGGTAACTTTGGACAAAATGTCCAACACTATACTGTAATATAGTCCTCAATCTTTGTAAATACGCCCTCTTTAATCCCGGAAATATTTTTAATCTCATCAATTGAGTTGAACCCCCCATGTTCTTCTCGGTATTTAATAATACTACTCGCTTTTGCCTCTCCAATTCCAGGTAATGATGTTAACTGATCCAATGTTGCAGAATTTAGATTAACAACTGAACCACCAGAACTTTCTGTCACGGGTTCTGTATTCCCATCTAAAGCCTCGGTTACAGGTTGACTCTTCGACTTATATGGAATACATATCTTTTGACCGTCTGTTACTTTTTCAGCTTGGTTGATCAAAGTATCATCTGCCCCTTTTTTCAGTCCTTTTGCCTTTTTAATAGCTTCAAACACTCTGGCATCCGAATTAAGTTCGTAAACTCCCGGTTTCTTTACCGCACCACACACATGTACATACACATGTTCAGATGTTACTTCTTTTTCTTCGGATGTAACATCTGTCTTTTCGTCGGATGCTTCATCGCTATCATTGTTACCCGTATCTTCTGTGACAATCAATTCACCTTTGTCACAGTCCATAGCGTGAACGACACCAAAATATACAACACCTATTAAAACAAATATTACAAGAATTGAAAATAAAACGATTTTAATATTAAATTTCATTTACTATACCTTTATACAAGGATCCCTCAAATACAGTTCTTAATAATATTTTACATAGATTTCTTCTTTTTTACAATACTTTTTTTATAATTTTTAAGAAAAATGAGATTTTTTTGTTAAAAAATATTATTTTATTAAATTAATGTCACACACTTCACAATCTGCAAACATTCACAAAAAGTAATTGTTTTATAGTTACACTTCTATGGTAGACGAAAGTATTTATGCGCTGTTACTATTAAAGACTGGACATTAATGATTTTTCATCTGCACCGAAAGATAACAATCCCAATTACAAATAAGACCATTCCAAAAAGGCTTCTTAATTCAAAGGGTTTACGCTCTACTTGAAACAATCCGAAAATTTCAATCAGATACGCAATCACTATCTGCGAAGACACAATAAGCATTTCTGCTTTTGCCGGTCCTAATGCCGAAATTCCCTTTACCACAGTAACAGTAATCAAAGCTCCAAGTGCTCCTCCCAAAAGAAAATACCTTGGGCGAACCAAAAGCAACTCTTCCATTTTTACTGTGCTTTTTGTAATGACCATCATAATCAGACATACAAAGAATGCGCTGATTTGTATCACACAGGCGGATGCCCAAAGATTTGTCTGTTTTGAAAATCCGGCATTCCAAACACCCTGAATACTCATCAACGCACCTGAAATCAATGCAATCAAGAATCCAATCATAATAACACTCCCCTTTGGAAGTATTATGTACGGACGTGCTTTTTTTATACACTCAAAAACAATTATTCTTTTATATCTTTCCAGCAACCAGCGTCGAGAAAAATACAAAAGACCGCATCTTCCTTTATACGAAAAATACAGTCTTTCTATCTATTTACAAATGCCTATTTTACATTTGCCAAAACTCCATCAAGAATAGCAACCATTTCATCGATATGTTGTTTTTCGATTACCAAAGGTGGTACAAAACGAACAATGTTTGTTCCGGCATTGATAAGAATAAGTTTCTTTTCTAATGCCTCTTTTATGATTGGACCTACAGGAATTGACATTTCAAGTCCCTGCATAAATCCACGTCCACGACGATCGATAATGAAATCATATTTATCTGCAAGTTCATTTAATTTGCTTTCCAAATATGGTGCTGTTTCCTTTACATGGTCTACGATTTTCAATTCATCGTACAAGTCAAATACCTTATTTACTGCCGCAAGAACAAATGGGTTACCACCGTATGTTGTACCGTGATCACCAGGAACCAATGCTTTTGCAACATTTTCTTTTGCAGCAAATGCTCCAACAGAAACACCACATCCCAATGCCTTAGCAACTGTTACAATATCAGGTTTCAAACCATATTGTTCATACGCAAACATAGAACCGGTTCTTCCCATTCCGCACTGAATTTCATCGGAAATTAAGAGGATATCTTTTTCGTCACAGATTTTACGAACACCTTCGATAAACTCTTTTGTAGCAGGGTAAATTCCGCCTTCTCCCTGTACAGTTTCCATGATGATTGCGCATGTTTTATCATTTACTTTATCTAATACGCTTTGTAAGTCGTTAAAATCAGCAAATACCACACCACCAATCAATGGTTTAAATGCTTCCTGATAATGAGCATTACCAGTAACAGACAAAGCTCCCAAACTTCTTCCGTGGAAAGAATGATTCATGGCAATGATTTCATGATCTGTATTTCCATCTCTTAAAAATGCATATTTACGTGCAAGCTTAATAGCTCCTTCAATAGCCTCTGTACCACTGTTTGTAAAGAATACACGGTCCATTCCGGTAGCCTTTACTACATGTTCTGCAGCATCGCCTAACACTGGTGAATAAAAATAATTTGATGTATGGATAAGCTTATCAATCTGTTCTTTTAAAGCATCGTTAAATGCTTTGTTATTGTATCCTAATGCAAATACTGCGATTCCTGATGTAAAATCAAGATACTTGTTTCCATCTACGTCGTATAAATACACACCATCTCCCTTATCAAGGACAATCTGGTAACGATTGTAGGTATGTATCAAATTTGCTTCTGCTTTATCGATATATTCCTGTGATGTCATAATAATCCCTCCTAAAATGTATATTTAATTTCAATACTTTTTTAAAGTCACATAAACCTCATGATTAACTGATACTTCATGAAATCCTACTATCTTTCATGTGCATATAATTTTTGTTCATCGTCAATAATAGCTGTTCCGATACCTTTTTGAGTAAAGAACTCAAGCAACAAACAATGCTCTTTTCTTCCGTCAAGGATATGCACACGGTTAACACCGTTATTTACTGCATCGATACAGTTACGAATCTTAGGAAGCATTCCTCCGCTGATTTCTCCAGACTTAATCATTTCGTCTGCCATAGGAAGTGTCAATACAGAAACTAAAGTGCTCTTATCTTCAGGATTTCTACAAACACCGTCAACATCTGTTAAGAATGCAAGTTTTTCAGCCTTTATTGCACGGGCAACTGCACAAGCTGCGTCGTCTGCATTGATGTTGTAGCTTTCAAAATCATCACCAAGACCAATTGGTGCAATGACAGGAATGAAATCATTGTCAATCAGTGACATGATAAGTTCACAATCAACTTCTTTGATATTTCCTACAAATCCGATATCTTCGCCGTTTACAAGTTTTTTATCAACTTTAAGCATACCGCCGTCTTTACCGCTGATACCAACAGCTTTTACTCCAAGCTTTTCGATTCTTTGAACAAGTCCTTTGTTTACTTTATTCAAAACCATTTCAGCGATTTCCATAGTTTCAGCATCAGTAACTCGTAAACCTTCCACAAATTTTGTCTCTTTGCCTACCACATTGATCCACTTGCTGATTTCTTTACCACCACCATGAACGATGATTGGCTTCATTCCAACTAACTTCAAAAGAGCAACATCTTTGATAACGCTTTCTTCCAATTTCTTATCAATCATTGCGCTTCCGCCGTATTTTACAACTACAATTTTGTTGTTGAAATCTCTGATGTAAGGTAATGCCTCGATCAATGTCTCTGCTTTGATTAAAATTTGTTCCATATTTGTATCCATTTTACTTGCTTCCTTTCATAAATAACAATGTTCCTATAAAGACAGTCACGAAAAATGATCCGCATATCTGTCACATCAATCTGAAAATTTATATTTATTATGAACGGTAGTCACCGTTGATTTTTACGTAATCATATGTCAAATCGCATCCCCAGGCTGTAGCTGTAGCTGTTCCCATCTTCATATCTGCAATAGCAGTTACATGCTTCGCAGATAAAATTTTTGTTGCCTGTTCTTCGCTGTAATCAGTAGCTTTTCCGTTTTCAACTAATTTAATCCGCTCTCCGTCACTTTCAATATAAAGATCAACGATTTTCGGATCAAAGTCTACACCGGAATATCCAAGAGCACAAATGATACGGCCCCAGTTAGCATCGCATCCATAAACCGCTGTTTTTACAAGGTTTGATGTAATAACTGATTTACTTAAGATTACCGCATCTTCTTTTGTTTTTGCGTTTTTAACGATTGTTTCAAAAAGTTTTGTTGCACCTTCACCGTCACCAGCCATAATTTTAGCCAATGTCTGTGTTACCTGTGCCAACGCCTGGCAAAATGTCTTATAATCATCATTTTCGCAATCAATCACAGGATTTTCTGCCAAACCATTTGCAAGAACCATCAAACTGTCGTTTGTAGATGTATCTCTGTCTACTGAAATCATATTGAAGGAATCTTTTACATCCGCACTGACAGCTTTTTGAAGCATTTCCTTCGTAATAGCAGCATCTGTTGTGATTACACAAAGCATAGTAGCCATGTCCGGATGAATCATACCGGAACCTTTTGACATACCACCAAGTGTGACTTTCTTTCCACCTAATGTAAATGTTACGGCACACTCTTTTTTTATTGTATCAGTAGTCATAATGGCTTTTGCAGCCTCTGTACCTGCTTCAATGGTGTCGCTCAATGTCTTTGCCATTGCCTTAGCACCGCTTGTGACTTTATCAACCGGCAAAACATAACCAATAACACCGGTAGATGCTGTAAGCACTGATTTTGTAGGAATGTTAAGAGCTTCTGCAAGTGCCTTCGCCATTGCTTCGTTTGTCTCCATTCCTTCTTTGCTGGTACATGCATTTGCAATACCACTATTTAAAATCACTGCCTGTGCATGTTCCTCATTTTTTACAATATCCATATCCCAAAGTACAGGGGCAGCTTTTACTACATTTTTCGTAAATGTTCCTGCAACCTTTGCCGGTACACTACTGTATACCAATGCCATATCAGTTCTATTTTTATATTTGATTTCTGCAGCAGTTGATGTTGCTGAAAATCCCTTTGCGGCTGTTACGCCTCCATTTATCATTTCAATTCCCATTACCATTACCTCCCTATTTATTAAATGTTACAACATTTTCATCATTTAGTATATAGTCATAACAATTCAAATCTTTACGTTCTTTCCAACCAAGCTCATGCCAGCAGGCATTTCCTACTTCATTATCCGAAAATGCTACCAGACTCACCTTGCTTACGC
>CADBNB010000257.1 GCA_902795895.1 uncultured Lachnospiraceae bacterium
TGCGTTGCCGTAACAGATCATAATAATTATAAAAGTATTGATCAATTAGTTGAATTGGGAAAACAAAGGGAAATAGCTGTTTTCCCTGGAGTAGAGGTTACATGCGACACTTCAAAAATTCACGTTTTGTGCATTTTCGATAGTGATAAAAACGGGGATTATGTACATGATTTTTTAGGACAAATAGGGATTTATGGACAGGCAATTGGCGAAAGTCAAGGCTGTACATCAACTCAGGTTTTTGAAGTGTGCAAAAAAGCAAAAGAGTTTGGTGGAGTTGTCATTGCAGCCCATATTGATGACTATAGTGGTTTATCAGAGCTTAGTGCAGCAGCTCAAAATACTATTCTTGATAAAGAGAAGTTCAGGGAATATATTGACGCAGTACAGGTTGTACATTCTAAACTGTGGGAATCATTTTTCCTGGATAAAGATACTGAAAAAGTTGAGCAAGGGTTGAGGGATTTTTATGGACGCGAAGTTGAACTGACTCTTTGGGATAGATGGAAGAAGACTTATAAAAAAGCCAAAGATGCAGGAATTCCTATGCTTGCAGCATCTGACAATCCTTGTGAACCAAGACAGCCAAAGCATGGATTATGGGGGATTGGTACGAGGTATACATGGTTAAAAGTGGGAGATAATCCTAATCTTGAAGGAATAAGGCAGGCACTAATCTCTGCAGATACAAGAGTCGTAATGGATGTTGACTCTGAGGATATACCCGAGCATGATCCTGATTTTTGGCTTCAGTCAGTCGAAATAAACAAATCGGTGGTGAATCCATATGTACCAATTAGTGTAAACCTTAATCCTCAATTAAATACGATCATAGGTGGAAGAGGAAGCGGAAAGTCAACGATTGTCAGATTAGTTACGGGAGCTATGGAGTCTCTTGATGCTGATGAAATACAAGATATAAAAGAAGATCAGGATCAATTTTATAGGAGAAAAGATAAAAAGAATGTTGGGATACTTGAAAAAGAATCTCAAATAACAATAACATTTACTCGTGCTGGAAGTGACTATAGAATGATTGCCAGTAATATTTTAAAAATGGGGGAGCAGGAGCGCATTATTGAAAAGAAGAACGGTGATCAATGGGAAAAACTGGACGATAATTACCTGGATCTATGGAAAGCACAAGTATTTACTCAGAAACAGATTTTTGAAATTGCAAAATCTCCGAACGCATTGTTGAGGATTATTGATGCTGACATAAATTATATTGAGAGTTACAAGGATAAAATTGATGAAAACTTTCGTTTGTTACTGGATATAGACAGAGATATTCGAACGTGCCAAAACCGTATCGACACAGAGAGCAAGGTTATGGCAGAGAAAAATGATTTTGAGGAACAGATTGAAAACTATAAAAAAAGCGGGATTGCGGATATTATAGACAGTAAACAAGTATTTGAGACAGAGCAAAATTGTGTGTCTGATACAATTGCCCGGGGAAGAAATATATTTGTACAGTTAAAACAGTATATAAATGCTCTTCCGAAAATGCAAATTGAAAAGGATAGGATAAAAAATGCTGAACTTTCTCTGTTACTAACAGCTTATGGACATCAAGTGAATGAACTGTTAACAAATCTTATAAATGATTGTGTTGCAGGGATAAAGATAGCTGATCAGCTGGAAAAGGATATTGAATTCACTGATTGGAAGAAAGACGGTGCATCTATTAATGAACAATTAAGAAAGAAACGAGAAGAACTACAGACAAAAGGAATTGATCCGAGTAAGTTGGACTATTTACTGACCGAAAAAAACACAAGGCAGTTAGAACTGGATGAGATCATTCGAGAGAAAGCACGAAAAGAGAAGTTAATACTAAAGAAAAAAGAAGCAGAATATGCTTATTTGGAAAGTCTTGAAAACCTGAGAAAGGTGAGAATGGAATTCATCGAATCAGTAGTAGGGAATACGGATGATATACAAATAACTTTAGTTCCGTACGGTGATGAAGTCTACTTTACCAGGCATGTGGCTGAATTGCTGGGTAATAAAAAAAGTATTTCGGTCGATGAAGACATCCAGAATATAGCTAACAAGATAGATTTTGATGGAAAGAAAATTGAAAAGGGCATCTTTCAATTTAGAAAAGATATGGTAAATATCCGCGAAAATAAACGAGCATCTTTACCGCTGACAGGTTATTTTATAAGAGCCATAAATGCGATGAGTGACGAAGCGTTTGATGAATTGATAACGTTCTGGCCGGAAGATAAATTAAAAGTGTCTTATCGTATTAATCCTAGCGGAAAACTGATACCGCTGTCTGCTGCAAGTGCGGGGCAAAAGACAACTGCTATTTTGACATTTGCCTTGGCATATGGAACAGAGCCCTTGATTTTGGATCAGCCGGAAGATGATATGGACAATAAACTGGTTTACGATTTGGTTGTACAAAGATTAAAGGCAACAAAGAAAAACAGGCAGGTTATAGTAGTAACACATAACGCCAACATACCGGTTAATGCGGATGCAGAGTTTGTCATAGCAATGGACTCGGAAAGCAGATATGTAAAAGTTAAGAAAACTGGAACAATTGATGACACAAATATTCGGCAAGAGATTTGTGATGTAATGGAAGGCACTACATACGCATTTAAGAAAAGAGCAGAGAAATATCATTTGCGTATCATTGAGTGAAAATGATTATTCAACTTAAGTGTAAGTCGAATGTGAGATTTAATATATTAAACAAAAAAAGAATTAATACAAACCAAATCAGAGCAAAAGTCGATGAATACTATTAAGGTTTTGAGAGGGAAGACATGTTTTTAGAGCGTCTTAAATTAAAGAACTTCCGATGCTTTGAAAATGTAGAGCTGAA
>CADBNB010000258.1 GCA_902795895.1 uncultured Lachnospiraceae bacterium
ATTCCACAGCCCTCTCCATCCGGTAATCATTCATATAGTCAACGCAAGTCATTCCGGTGTGTTTTTTAAAGAACCGCATAAAATAAGGCTCGCTAAGATACAGTAATCCTGCAAGGTCCTGAATAGTCAACAACTGCTGATAATTTTCCTGAATATAATCAATCACCAGACGAATATTGTTGATAGCATCCTGTTTCTGCTCCTTTGGCAGTTCTTTTCTGCGAAATACATCTCTATATAATACAAAAAATAATCGTTCCAGCCTCCACTTAATATCCAATTCCATGGCAACATCTTTCGCGTCACACACCCGATGGAGTTCAAGAAGCATACTTTCAACCAAATGGTAAGAAGGCTCAATTACATTGATAATCTGCGGATACTCAAGTTTTCCATCCACAAATGGCTTAATGTATTTCAAATAGCTGGCATCTGTGGCTCCGTAAGAGAGCATACTCACATCAAACAACCACGAAAACAGACATCCGTGTTCATTTCCATGCTGCTTAATGGAATGGAGAGCCCCAGGTCGAACAATAATAATATCTCCTTTGCACACCACATATTTAATCAGATCCACCATAATTTCGCATCTTCCGGTATGGACATAAATAATTTCCACTTCATTGTGCCAATGCATGGCAAAAGAAGAAAAACTTAATGGTAACCAAGTAACGTACTGGACGAAGGGAAGCATAAAATCGCCATGCTTGACCTTTTCCTGCAATTCCACATTTTGATTTTCGCTCATTCCCTTCCTCCTTTTTCTTATGAATGCACTTTCGGCGTCTGATTTACGCCAAATCCATTCTTCTTATTATTCTTCCTCTGTAGCCTCTTTCTTTGCAATGCGGTCAGAACTTCTCATTTCAATTTTTGGTGCACCGGTGCCTTCGATATACTCTCTTGTAATAGTAACCGTACCAATATTGTCATCTTTTGGTATCTCGTACATAATGTCTAACATAATTTCTTCGATAATGGCACGAAGGGCTCTGGCACCCATCTTTTTCTCGATGGCTCTTTCCGCAATGGCTTCATAGGCTTCCTCATCAAATAAAAGATTAACCTCATCTAATGCCAATAACTTCTGATACTGTTTTACAATGGCATTTTTCGGTTCCACTAAAACACGGATTAAGGCTTCCTTATCCAACTCACGAAGAGCATAGATAATTGGTAATCGACCTAAAAATTCCGGTATCATGCCGTATTCTCTCAAATCTTCCACCGTAACTTTTGAAAGAAGATCCGGATCATTGTCATAACGGTCTTTTAATTCACCGCCAAATCCAATATTACTCTGTTTGGTCAGTCTCTTTTTCAAAATGCCCTCAAGTTTCGGAAATGCTCCACCACAAATAAACAAAATGTTTTTCGTGTCAATAGTAGTCATCGGAACCATAGCATTTTTATTGGTTGCACCAACTGGCACTTCCACCTGACTTCCTTCCAACAGTTTTAACAATCCCTGCTGAACCGACTCACCACTTACATCGCGGTTTGTAGTGCTTTGTTTCTTCGCAATCTTGTCAATCTCATCAATAAAGACAATACCATGTTCTGCTTTTTCCACATCATTATCTGCGGCAGCCAATAATTTTGACAATACACTTTCCACATCATCACCAATATAGCCAGCTTCCGTAAGAGAAGTGGCATCCGTGATTGCCAAAGGCACCTGCAAAATTTTCGCCAAAGTTTTTACCAAAAATGTCTTTCCGGAACCGGTAGGTCCAATCATTAACATATTTGATTTTTCGATTTCAATCTCATCCATAGTGTTTGTAGCCACACGTTTGTAGTGGTTATAAACAGCAACGGAAATTACTTTTTTTGCAAAATCCTGTCCCACAATATAGTCATCTAACTTTTCTTTGATAATATGTGGTGCCGGAATATTTTTAATATCAAGTTCCGGTTTTTCCTCCGGATTTTTCTTCTTTAATTTTTGTCTCTGAGGTGTCTCCTGCTGTGGTGGCATACCAAATGCGGAATTCATATTCATCAGATCCATATAAGAAGGCATGTTACCAAAGGCACCATTGTTCATACTGTCGAAAGTCTTTTGCATACAGTCACTACAAATGCAAATGTTATTTGGAATGTGTATCATCTTTCCTGCGCGACTTTCTGTTCTGTGACATATATAACAAATATCCTCATAATCTGAGTTTTCTTTTTTTACATTATCCTGTTCTTCACTCATATACAATTCTCCAATTCTATCTTTTTTCAAAAGATTTTTTCTATTTCCTAGCACTATTATGACATTATTACTTTTTTATGTAAAGTAAAACATTCTTCTTCCCAATAAAACAATGCTATCTATTTAACCAATTCTCGACATTTTTATCTTCATAGAGCTAATTATTCACTAGAACAATTACGCCATAATTATAGAACAAAGAGTTTTGCTTGCAAAACTCTAGCGCGACCGCGGTATTGCGCAGCAATTAACTCCATCTCCGCGGTCTGCGCATCC
>CADBNB010000259.1 GCA_902795895.1 uncultured Lachnospiraceae bacterium
AGGAATGCCATTATGTTCGATGGCAAAAGTCAGAAAAATACGGATAGCCGTAGAGGTATCCATACCGAGAGACTGGAACAAATCGTCAGACTTCTTTTTCAGGTCATCATCAACCCTCATTTGTAATGTAGCCATAATTCGACTCCTTTTCATCAATTATACATTATTTTTCATTACAAGTCAATAGATTTTTATATAATTGTATTGACAAAATACTACAATTTCAAATTAAATTTTGAATTCTAAAGCCTTTTTCCGTTTGCTTTTCACTAAATCATAGCGTTTTACAATTCTTAAGTAACTTTATGACGACATAATTTTAGAGTTCACTCTTCTTTTAGACTTGAAAAACAGCCATGTTTTCAACCATTAGGGAATAAAGTCGCCCACCACCACCCCTATGGAACCTTCCGATTGTGCTTATCAGATCAAGGAATCACTACAAAAAATAGTTCTTCAACCTCCATATGGACCAATTAACGCAAATTGCTATAATACAATATAGCACGACTATGGAGGAAAAAAAAATGATTAAATACATCTCTGAAATGCTTAACAAGCGTACAAAAGGAAAAGATTACGAAAATTTTGTAATCAACCAAATATACGCAAGGATAGATAATCCTGAGTTAGAAATTGTTACGCAAAAATGTGTAAGGCCCAACAAGGGGATTGACACAAAGAATCTTGTTAAAGTCGGTAAGGGACATTACCTCATTGACCTGTATTTTCCTCAAATAAATCTTGCTGTAGAAGTTGACGAAGGTCATCATGAAGACATAGAAAACCAACTCAGTGACAAACAAAGAGAAAATCTCATAAAAGATACGGTACATTGCGATATAATAAGAATAAAAATATGCAAGCCAGGAACAAAAATACCTCAAGAATACGACGAAATTATTAAAGAAATAAAAAATAAGGTTGTTGAAATAAAAGGAAGAATTTCTAAATGGGAAAAAGATAACGATAAAAAGCTAAAATGGGTTACAAACGATGAAAAAATTGAAAAAGTGAAAGAACGCAAAGCTTTTGATGCAGGCGAAGCCATTCACTTTGGCGGCATAACAAAAGTTTTAAATCTTTTGCTAGGGGCAAATCGTTATAAAAATTTCCAACAATGTGCGAAAAATTATGATTTCTATGCGGTTTGGATTCCCGTGTTAAGTGTAAGACTAGATGACGGGACTGTGAAAACAGCAAATGGATGGGAAAACTATACTAATGAGAACGAAGACGAAATTATAGAATATCCCTCTGATGAAAAATACAACAAAAAACTAGATACATATAACGAAAAAGCAGGAAGTCGCCCTCCAAAATGGGGTGCGAGAAAAAGAGTCGTTTTTATGAAGATGAGGGACGATTTTGGAAATAAATGTTGCCGTTTTTTGGGGGTCTTCAACCCCGACCATATTGAATACGAGAAAGGACGGCAAAAAAGAATTTACAAGCGTATTGCTACAACGATACCGTTTGATGAAATTGTTAAAACGAAGAATACGAGGAAATTGTTTCAGAAGCTCTCTTGATAAAAGATAAGAGGTTTCCTTTACAGATTAAAAGGGATGTTCCCAGAGAACCTCTTTGCGAAAAAAGCTTAAAGACAGATTCACATCATGAAGCATTTTTTTAATCATCATCCTGCAGTTTATTTTTTATACACCTCAGAGACGCCCCGTTAGTCTTAGAAAAAGACCTAGAGCCAACAGTCGTATACGCATTTGTTAGACTGCCAACATAAACAGTATTCACAGTCACTTGTTCGGTTGTATAAAAAAACGCCCCCGCACCGATTGCATGAAACTCTTCATCATTGATATACTCTGCTCCAGAATATCCAGCAGGCAACGCCCTAAAATGATATGTATCCAAACCATTTCCCTTTCCCCATCCAAAGGTTGATTTCAGCGACATTCCCGAATTTTCAACAAAATCCCGCAATTCACCCCATTCTAAATCCGTAGGCACATGCCAATTATCAGGACAGATTCCTTGATGAGGTTGTCCTATATACTCTGTAGATACATATCCGTTTTCCTTTTTCGGTACATCACCCATAACCGCATACCAAGTGTACAATCGGCCATATTTTTCACAATTTGCTTTTTTATTATGATAGCACCATGATTGAGACTCTCCTGCATCATATCTCAAATTTTCAGCCATCCAAGTTTGGCTGCCAATTGAAATAATACGGTACTCATTCCCATCACGATTATCACGTATTTTCTCATAGTCATATGGATTCAATTCAATATCAAGAACATCCTGTAAACATTTCACATAGGCTCCTTGTGATTTTGGTTCAGCAATTATTGACATTTTCATTGAGGTATTTTCTTGACTATACATTTGAAGCGCTTCTTTCGCGTCAGAATAGTTTCGCGACCATAATTGAATCTGGTCTCTGAATTGGGGTATGTCTCTGTTTATCGTCATATTTACTTGATCTAAAACATCATTATTCTTTGCGTAATTGTATAACAATTTCAGTTGCGCGGTATCAGGAACAACCCATCCATCAGGACAAACTCCTTGTTCAAGATAAGAATGGCACAATGTATTGCCGCATTCTTCAGGAAGATCCATCGCCGAATACCACGTATACGGCCCCAGATTACCATACATCCAAGTCTGACCATTCACTCTTACAGTTCTATAAGTACGACCATTTTTTTCATCAATATAAGTACCTTGCAAAAGAAACAAGCCCCAACCGTTTTCCCGACACTCATAAGAAAGATCTTTATAATCAACTACTTCAGAACGATTATTACTAGCGCATGTTAAATCCAACAACATCTCTAAGTCTGTTACATTTCTCAAAAACCCCTCATCACAAACGAATATTTTTTTTGTAACTTCGTTTTTTACCAAGTCACCATTTTCCCCACATTTCATCCCAGCTGCATAATCAGGCAATGCAATATATTCACAAAACGGATTTGTAACAACCAGCGATGTATCATAGGAGTAAACTGTTTGCCAATTTGTACACGTTGAATTTACGCATCCAGAAGAGTGATAAGTGCCAGCAGGACAACCATCTCCAGTCCACGAAGCACAATATTTATGCCCAGTTCCTTTTTCATCAACCGTACATTTTGAATATTTATTCAAACAATCTGTACCCATTATTGCAAATGCATTTTTTCCACAAACAATTGTATATACTTCTTCATCATCATACAACGCATAATATTCTTCTTTTGTTTCTGGACCTCTAGAAGTCTGATTGTCATTAGAGCTAGAAGATACAGATTCTCGCAAAGAAGAAATATTCAAATCAGTAGACTTGTCATCAAGAATGTAAGAACTACTAGACTCTATAATTATAGAACTTGATGATACTTGAGAACCAATATCATATGAAGACAAATAAGAAGAAAGAATCTCATCTTCTTCTGAGGGAGAACTAGACGAAGAACTTCCACAAGCTACTAGAAAAAAAGTACAGAATAAAAATGTAATTTTCTTCATTTTCTAGCCCCCCTGATTAAACACATCCATCAGAAAAGTAAACATAATAGCCAGACATTACCGGAGAATCTGTTCCTACAATCAAAGAATCTAATTTCTGCAAAAAAAGCGTGGGCTCATCTGGTTTACCCACCTGAGGCTCGGCAAAGCCCATGCAAGATAAAACAAACAACCCACGCCCCAATTGGGACGTGAGCGTTTGCACCATATCTCTTGCATTGATAATTTTGCCGATTTCAAGTGGAGAATTTGGAGCAAATGCTCAAAATGTCAACATAGTACTAATCTATAATACACCTCAAAAAAAGTTATACAATTCTAATATAACTCTTTTTAGAACAAAAAGATACATCTTACTCCAACTTGGAATACAAATTATTTACACAACTCTCTAATGCGTTAGGGATAGTGACCCCTTGGGGACAAGACCCGCGTAGCGGGGCTTGGTTTTAACAGCGCTGC
>CADBNB010000260.1 GCA_902795895.1 uncultured Lachnospiraceae bacterium
TCCCGCAGTGCGTACACGGTGTGTACGACGAGGAAATGGAGAAAATCCAAGGAAAATATAGCTGAAATTATGGTATAAAGGAGATTCTGAGAGAACATTTCATATGTTCTCTCCAATACACTGTAATCTATTATGCAACAAAAGGGTTGCAAACTGCAACCCTTTCTTTCATATTAAAAATTCTCACAATCTTATTTTGCCAATACTTCTTTTGAAACTTCGATTACACGCTCTGTTGTAATTCCAAATTTTTCAAACAATGTAGCGGCAGGAGCTGATGCACCAAAGCCTTTCATTGTTACATATCCACCATCAAGACCTACGTATTTGCCCCATCCAAAATCAGATAAAGCTTCTACCGCAACTCTCTTGCGACATGCATTTGGAAGAACGCTTTCTTTGTACTCTGCACTCTGTTGTTCAAATACATCCATACATGGCATACTTACTACACGAACTTCTGTACCATTTTTTGCTAATTCAGCCTTTGCTGCAATGGCTAACTGTACTTCTGAACCGCTTGCCATGATAATAAGATCAGGTACTTCTTTCTTACAATCATCAATGATATATCCACCCTTTAAGGCTTCTTTACTACTTCCTGCAAGCTGTGGTAAATTCTGACGTGTAAGTACCAATGCTGTTGGTGTACTCTGTGAATTTACTGCATAATACCATGCTGCTGCAGTTTCTGTAGTATCTGCAGGACGGAATACTGAGAAGTTTGGAAGTGAACGAAGCATAGCCAACTGCTCGATTGGCTCATGTGTAGGTCCATCTTCTCCTACTCCGATACTGTCATGTGTCAATACATAAGTAAGTGGTGTTCCCATAAGTGCTGAAAGTCTAGCCATTGGTTTTACATAATCTGAAAATACAAAGAATGTAGAAACGTATGGACGAAGTCCTCCATGCAATGTCATACCATTTCCGATAGCAGCCATAGCTAACTCACGCACACCAAAGTGAAGGTTTCTTCCTGCGTAATTCTGCGCTGAAAAGTCACCCATATCACTCATGTTTGTCTTGTTTGATGGTGCAAGGTCTGCAGAACCACCGATAAATCCTGGCATGTAATTCTTAATCTTGTTAATTAACTTACCTGAAATATTACGCGTTGCATCTGCCTTGTCATCAACTGCCCAGAAATCAGGCTCAGCAAGTAAACACTCACCAGCTTTTTTGTCATGCATCTGATCCCATAACTGTTTCATCTCTGGATATTTCTCGCAGTATTCTGCAAACATGGCATTCCATGCTTCTTCTGCTTTTTCATTTTCAGCAACAATCTTTGCTGCGTTATCATAAACTTCCTGAGGAACGAAAAATTCTTTCTCCGGATCCAATCCTAAGTTTTCTTTCAATGCACGTACATTGTCAACTCCAAGAGGCTCTCCGTGAGCACTTGCAGTTCCTTCCTTTGCAGGACATCCATGACCGATCTTTGTACGAACGGTAATCATGGTAGGTCTTGTTGTGTCAGCCTTTGCCTCTGCAATAGCCTTTCCGATTTCTTCTAAGTTGTTTCCGTCTTCTACAACTAATGTCTGGAAACCAAATGATTCGAAACGCTTCTTTACATCTTCCTGGAATGCGATATCGGTATCTCCTTCGATAGAGATTTTATTTGAATCGTATAATACGATCAATTTTCCAAGTTTTAATGTTCCGGCAAGTGAGAATGCTTCGTAAGAAATACCTTCCATCATACATCCGTCTCCACCAAGTACATATGTGTAGTGGTCAACTACCGGATATCCTTCTTTATTGAAACGGGATGCCAAATGAGCTTCTGCCATTGCCATACCTACTGCCATCGCCATACCTGCACCCAAAGGTCCTGTTGTAGCTTCTACTCCAACTGTGTGACCATACTCTGGATGTCCAGGAGTTTTGGAACCCCACTGTCTGAAGTTTTTCATTTCATCCATTGATAAATTTCCATAACCAAAAATGTGTAACAATGAATACAACAAAGAAGAACCATGTCCACCTGATAAAATAAAACGGTCACGGTTAGCCCAATTAGGGTTCTTTGGATTATGTTTCATATATTTTGCCCATAACTCGTAAGCCATTGGAGCCGCTCCTAATGGTAAGCCCGGATGTCCTGAATTTGCCTTCTGTACAGTATCTGCTGCCAAAGCACGAATGGCATTGACTGATAATACATCAATTTCGCTCATTGTACATTTCCTCCTAAAATCTACTATTCTACAACACTCAAATGTATCTATTCCCCATTTTTAAAGGGACTAAGTCCATTTTTTCATATAGTCATTGCAATTATAAACTATTTCTTCCAAAAATGCTATGAGAAATTTGTATTACATTTTGTGAATTTTTCGTCATTTTCCATAACATTTCGTGACAATCTGACACAATTCCAAAATGAGCAAAGAATAAGCTCCCGAAAATGTTGTAACCATTTCCGAGAGCTTATATCATCAATTACCGTTTTAAACACACTTCAGATATTTTCGATAACATTTTTCCAACTTACCCGATTCGCTCAAATGTTTCTTTCTAAGTGTTTCATACAATTCATAAATCTGTTGTGTCTGTGACTGTTCTACCGGTTTCGGACTATATTCTAACTGGTTCATGGTATCATAGAGAATGCTCCACTTAAGTTTCTCTATTCCATCCAAAGCAATCTCTCCATCCTGTAATTTTTGCATAAGATCTTCATTTTTATGCAGGCACTGTTCTGCTTTCAGGAAATAAATGATTCTAAAATAAAAATATTTGATTTTATTGTTTTTCAAAGCATCATTTACCTTTTTAATTCTTCGCTTTGAAAGAATAAGATATCTCATTACTATTCCCAAAGTAATAAACACTATGCCACCAATGATATACAGAATTTTTACCAATGTATCTCCCATATGACTTTCCGTCTTCACTGGTACTGATGTCATCTGCGGTTTTGCTGACACTACATTTCCCGTCGGGGTAACTGTTGGTGGTACACTTGCTGTCGGCATGACAGTTTTTGTAGGTGCAGGAGTCGGAGTTTCTTCCTCCTCATTTGAATCCCCCGCAATATAACCGCTTGTCACTTCCACCGGCACCCAGCCATAACCAGAAATATAAATTTCCGTCCATGCATGGGCATTACTATCTTTCAAGTATAATTCATAATTTTTTTCACTGATTTTTTTTGCATCTCCTATATCAGAATAACTTGCATAATATCCTTCCACGAAACGTGCCGGAATCCCCATAGTTCGGAATAGCATAGTAGCTGCACTGGCGTAATGAACACAATATCCTTTTTGATTTTCAAACAGAAAATAGTCTACAAAATCTTTTCCCGCTGGTGTTCTTCCCGGTGATATCGAATACTTCGTATTTTCTTTTAAATAGTCTTGTACAAAAGAAATACAGTCTTCCATTTCTTTCTTATCCTTCATGCCACCCTCTGACACTACAGTTTCTAACTTTGTTTTTAGTGTATCCGGCACATCAAGATAGCTATCCTTTACAAAATCTTCATAGGCTTTTTGCTGACTTCGAAACTCTGCCACAAGTTTCAATAACGTCAAAAATTCATCTGCATCCAGTTCACCACATAAAGATCGAATCTCCCAATCCGAATCATCATACCACTCATGTTCCCCATATCCATCTAACAGGCAATAAATATCCTGATATGACTTCACTAGGTCTTCCGCTTTTTTATTATGGTAATTTATTTGTTCGGAAATTTCTAATAATCGTGGTCGTTCAGCATCCTCATTTAAAATACAACATTTTTCTTCCAGCTTTGGACTTAATTCATTGATTGATTTTCCCTTCACGCTTCCAACTTCATAGTCTTTCACATCAATCCCTGTCTCATCCTTCACAATACCAGCGATTTCCTCATATTCTTCCCATAATAAATCCATCTTTTTGTAATAATCAACAACAGGATTTCCGCTGTCATTAACCCATTTTCTAAAAGAAACCAATGAATCGTCTTTCCACCGTGGATTGGCAATGGCAGAAAATACATTTTCCTGCGCATTTTCCACTTCCCATTCATATTCCAATTTACGGGTATCAGAAACATCTAATTTACCATTGTCTTCTTCTACATTCGCCAAAACATAGTACGGAACAAACAAGGTAGACACCGTTTCTCCCACATTTTCAACTCTAAGAGCTGAAACTAAATTTGACGAATTTGATGTACTGTCTAATTGCTGTTTTAGAAACTCCATGTCAAAAGGGCTGTTTAAGAATTTATCACTGTATACACCTTCCACAATTCTTATTTGTTTTGTTTTTTTGTGAAAAGGGAATATAAGATTTTCTGAATCATAATTGAAAAAATAGTCCAATTTCATTCGGTATTCTGCTGCTGCCATTCCCATATTTTCAGACAGTATTCCGCTCTTTTCTTCCAATTCTTTTCTTTTTTTCTCTTGTTTATTATTAAGTCCGCCCCATTTTCTTCCGTCATATTCACTTCCAACATACCCGCGAAGATATAGTCCTTTTTCCCATTTCCCCGGATTTGTCCATCTGTCAAACTCAATTCTTAGTCTGTTTTCACCTTTAAAATTGATTTCATCAACATTTGCAATATTACCAAAATTGATACCACCGTCTACAGTACCGTCACCGAAAAAGCCCCGGAAAAACATTGCTGAAAAATCATCCATTTTCTTTCGAATCACATCTCTGTACTCTTCTACACTGTGAAAGCCTTCATATTTTTCTTCCGGCAATACACGAAAAATTCCCATCAGTATCACCGCGCCAATAAAAAGCTGTACCAGTTGTATTTTCCAGCCAAATAAGTTTACTTGTTTTTTTCGAAGTCCTCCGCTAATAAGATACCCAAAAACAATGATAGTCCAAAGCATAAATGGAAGTACGCTAGGAACTTTACCGATTACTTCCGGCGAAAACGCCACAACGACTATCAAAATCATGCCAATATATTTGGTTTTCAGGCTAAAAAATAAAAATGCCAAAATACCAACCAAAAACACAAATACAAATAATAAAAAGATTGTGACACTTTTTATTTCTGATATTTTTTCATTTACCTCAAAACGGTCAAATGTTTTTCTGTAATAGCGCTCTGCCAGACTTAAAATATGATTCGACAAAGTTGCCAAACCGTTAGAAATACCTATCCTGGCTTTATAGCAGCCAATTGCATACAAAAACAGGCATGCCGCCGTCAGTATTTCTCCATATTTTTTCATTTGCAATGCCAGAAAAAACACAAAAGCTGCAATTCCAACGACGAAAAATACATATCTTTCGTGACACTGAATTCGAAAACCATCAATAAAACACCAAACCGTGCTTTCCATCAAAGACACAAACATGACTAATCCCATAATAATGGACATAAGGCTTTTTTTCTGCTCTATTTCATTTGGCACATCTTTTTTTATGATTAATCCAATTTCTTTTGACAAATCCTTTTTTCTTTTTTTCATTTTTTGCTATTCCTTCTTAAGCTCTCTATTCTGCACTCTGTGTCATTTCTCTTTTGATAAACTGCTCAAGTTCCATTTCAAATCCATCATGTTCTTCACCGATACCGGCATTTTCTACATCTTCCAAAAGTTCCATAAGATCTGTTTTTTCTTCTACAATTTTCAAAAAGAAATTTTTAAAGGTAGGATGATACCAGACTACTCCATGAGATACATTTGCCAAAAGTTCATCCATGGATTGCTTTGCCAAAACACAAACCTTTGTATCGTACCATGAAAAATCCGGTATTTCTCCATTTTTGTATAACATGGAAAAACAAAGAAGCTTGTCCACTTCCTTTGTGTTTTCCGTAACTTTTGTCATAAGCTTTTTCTGTTTTGCAGTTGCTTTCCAGTGAATCTGCTTCAAACTATCTCCAGGGCGATACTCTCTGATTTCCTTCAGTTCCTGTCTGTTTTCCCCGCAATAATCATAGGTTTTTGCTACATTTTTTTCATCTGCTCCGGCAAAACTTTCTTCCTCAATACCATCTAACTTTGGAATCACTACAATATTCTGTGTTACATTTAATTTCTTCGTTCTTTTAAACACGCCAAGATAATCAAAGATATGTACTTTCGTCACACAAAGAGACAGTTTTCCACAATGGGCAAACTGTACCGGTATTTTCACAATGTTTTTTTGTCTTCCATCTACAGAAAAAGGAAGCTTAACTTTATGTTCATCGTCAGAAAGCTCATGTTTCCAGCGTATTTCACAAGTTCCGTACAAAACAGGAAACAAACTCTTATTTTCAATACATACGGTTATTTCCCCATCTGTCCCCAGTTCTTCTACATCATATTCACGGTCTATCTCTACATTTAGTTTTCTTTTCAAAAACAGCAAAGAACTTCCCGATAAAATCGGCAGACAAACTACAAACCCCAACAGGACAGTAGCAGTATATGAGCAAAATAATACAGCAAAATATATAGACGCCGCTAACAACCCCAAATACAGTATTCTATTTTTTAACATGCGTCTTCATCCCTCTTTATCTGAGGTCTGGCAACCTGCTTCAAAATCTGTTGTAACACTTCTTCCTCTTTCCTGTGGCTCATTTTTGCTTTCTGTTCTAACACAACTCTGTGAGAAGCAACATCAACAAATACGTTTTGTACATCCTCTGGTATCACATAATCTCTTCCATTCATATATGCACACGCCTTTGCCATGGCAACCAATGCCAAAGTTCCTCTCGGACTCAATCCCAATTGAAGCTCCTCATGTTTTCTTGTCGCATCGCTAAGATATACAATATACTTATAAATAGCATCCTGAACATAAATATCTGCAACCTCCTGCTGCATTGCAACTACCTGTTCAGCAGATAACAACGGTTGCACAAAATCTAAAGGATTGCTGTTATGTCTGTTTTGCAGCATTTTTATTTCCTGTTCCAAAGAAGGATATCCCATGCTAAGTTTAATCATGAAGCGGTCTAACTGGGATTCCGGCAAAAACTGTGTTCCTATGGATGTGATTGGATTCTGTGTTGCCATAACGAAAAATGGCTCAGGCAACGGGTAAGTATTTCCGTCTACGGTTACAGTACCCTCTTCCATTACTTCCAACAAAGCAGACTGAGTCTTAGAAGACGTTCTGTTAATCTCATCTGCAAGAAATAAATTACACAACACAACTCCCGGCTTGTATACAAATTCATTTTCACTGTTTAAAATAGAAAAACCAACAATATCACTAGGCAATACGTCCGGTGTAAACTGCACTCTCTGACAATCAAGTTCCATTACTTTTGAAAATGCCAAGGCAAGACTTGTCTTTCCAACTCCCGGAATATCTTCCATCAATACATGGCCTTTTGCAAGCAACGCCATCAAAACTTTTTCAATTACCTCATCTTTTCCAACAATTACTTTTCCAACTTCTTTCATTACTTTGTTTAACGCTTCATTTCTGTCTCTCATCATGATTTCCTTTCTTTTTCAAGATTTTTTAACCGTAAAATAGTTCTATAAAAACCTGTATCTACGCATTCTTCAAAACCAATTCTCCCTCTACTTGATTTTCACATATTTACACGTTTCATTTCCTACTTTATCTTTGGCATAAATCGTCACATATCCAGTACGTTTTTTTATATTTCCAATACCTTCACTGTCGATTTTTAACTGTTTACCTTTTCTCATGTATGTTTTTGTTCTTTTTCCATAAGCATAACGGGCAATTTGAATTCCTGACATATTATCCTTAACGGTTATCTCAAGAATAGCATTCTTTTTCTTTACACTAATCTCAGGTTTCGTCACATCTACATTTACATGCAAATATGCTACCATTTCATTTCCTGCTTTGTCACAGGCAAAAAATGTATATATACCACTTTTTTTAACCTTAATAGTATCACGTTCAACATATGTTCCCTTTGTTCCATGTGCAAAGAACTCTTTTTTTCTTTTTTTGTATGCATACATCACAAACAAAAGTCCAGAACCGCCTTCATCCTTCGCTTTCAATTTTATTTTTCCTTTATAATCAGATGATAGGTTTTCAATTTTAGGATTTATCAAATCACTGGCTATAAGACTTCTATTATCTATGGCTTTTTCAGCGCTAATGATTCCAGGGCACTTCACCATTTCACCCGAAACCGTATCCAATGGTGTATACGACTGTAGTAACACTTCTCTAATATTCTTTGCATAACATCCCGGATGTTCCGCAATTAACATCGCTGCAATTCCGGAAACAAATGGTGTTGCCATAGATGTCCCTGATATCAATTTATAGCCTCCAACGACTGTGCTGTAAATATCTCTGCCAGGTGCCAAAACATCCACAGATGAGCCATAATTTGAAAAGTCAGACATTTCCCCATCACAATCAATAGATCCAACAGATATTATGTTGTCATATTCCGAATTATAACTTGCAGGATAACATGGTACGAGATTATTATTTTCACCTTCATTTCCTGCAGCTGCCACAATCAACAATCCACATTTTTTTATAGCAGTTCGAAGTGCCGTATCCTCTGTTTTCGATAAATCACCACCCCAACTTGCATTTATCATTTGTGCACCATTTGCCATGGCATAATTAATTGCCTCTATCACTTTCACAGTATCTGTCACACTGTTTGATCCGCCTAAAGCTTTACAAACCATAATTTTTGCATTTACATTTGACGCAACTCCAACCATTCCATCATTGTTTTTCGATTTTGCTGCAATGATACCGGCACAGTGGGTTCCATGATTGTCATTGTCATTTTTTTTAGCTGTTCCATTTCTAGCGTAAGAACATACTGTAGAATCTCCATTGTAAAAATCCCATCCATATACATCATCAACATAACCATTGCCATCATCATCTATTCTGTTATCTGGAATTTCTTTTTCATTCAACCATATGGCATCTTGAAGATCCTCGTGTTCAATGTCAACACCAGTGTCAATTAGTGCAATCAAAACCTGCTCTTGAGATTGGAATTTTTCCCAAGCTTTTTTGACACCAATATCAATTCCCTCTTTTGCAATAACCTCTCCCATATCATCTGTTTTCGTACCATCATTATAAAGTCCCCATTGTTTTTGCGAATCTATTTGAATGGTTTCGTCTACCGATTCATTGTCACATATCTTATATTGAAAAACAGGTTGAATGCTCTTAATTTGTGTTTCTTTTTGCAGTTTTGCAAGTTCCTGTTCTGTTATTTTTTCAATTGCATACATATCCTGAAAAATTTCTTTTCCATTACTATTTGGTAACTTTCCATTTGGCCGAAGAGTTACAATCACGCCATTTGTCATATTAATTTGTGCTGTTTCATCGCATGCTTTTATATTTTGAGGTGTACTTCCTGCAAGAACAGTTACTACGATTACAAACGATACAACCGACTTAATAATATTCATAATCTAATCTCCAATTTCATTTTTTCCAACTTTATAAACATTTCCTGAAATGTTTTAATGCATACAAATTTTCTCATTTCTCACATTACCACGTTTGATTATATCATAGTTTTAATCACTCTACCATAATCATACGGGGAGACTTTCTTAATTTTTTCTTACATTTTTCAATATTCAGAACAAAGAGTTTTACTTACAAAAAAAACAAATCGAGCCTGCCATCAGGTATCCCTGTTGACAGGCTCTAATTCTCATCTTTCTTTTGTTGTCGTCATAACAACCGGCTTTCTTGCTTACTCGTAAACAAATTGAACTTCTGTTTTTGTAGTCTCATCTACATAACAGTCTGCCTGTCCCTTTTTTCCTAACAGACATTTCGTTCCTTTATTATCAATCTTTACACCGGTATATCCATTTTGTCCCGGAATGTATAAACCATACTCATTTTTGTCAGAATCGTAATAACAACTAATGTTAGAAGATTCAAATTGATTTGATTCTAAATTATCCTCAAATTCAGAAATTGTAGAATATCCAACTTTATTAAGTACCGCTGCATCATTAAGCTTTACAGCTTCCGGATGATCTGTTGCTGCAATTGCTGAACTATATGCCAAATATAATCCATCTAGTGAATTATAATCCTTGGCAGCTCTAGTTTTTTCATAAAATGAAAATAAATTAGGTGCTATCAAAGCAACCAATATCGCCATAATTGTAATAACAATTATTAACTCCAATACTGTAAATCCACTGTTTTTCTTATTCAATTTTTTCTCTTTCATATTCTCTCTTTTCCACTTTTTTAACATATCAAACGCCCCCTGTCGCTCATCCACTCGTCATTAGAAAACATACTCTTTTTCTAATTTTCTATCCCTACTCATAAGTTAATGAACCACATACTTTTACTTTCTATCACCTAAACCTACGTGTTCTGCCTGCAAAAATCCAACACATTGCTCGACATTGCATAGCAGTCAACCTCCATGCCTACTGGGCATACAGCATGATATTCAAAAGTAAATTACTCCCCCAAGTATAATTATAATACCATATTATTCTATTTTTAGCAACTTATGTAAATCCCCCTCTAGTTCATGAATTCTTATACACATTTTGCGTTTATTCACCGAAATAGTCACTTTTCAGAAACCCTGCTTGTAGTTTCGGCATATTGGCTAAGACCATTTTCCTAAAATGCATATAATAATTTTATCTATTCTGTCTAAATCAAGTCTTGATGGCATTTTTGCACGACTGATAACCGAGTCTTACTCTGCCAGCAACTGCTGTATCAGATAGGCATAAATCTCCTGACTCTTATCCTTCCATCGGTCGCAAATCTGTACTGCTTCCTCCTCAGTAGCAACATTTAAGTTAATCTCCATCACGTTGGAAGTTCCATCTTTTACAATACCTCTGGCAACATATTCATTGTTCTCCAACTGGTAATAATCTGACACAACCATAGTCGCTTCCAAATTCGTTGCTCTGTTTTTTTTCAGATACTCATTCACTTCGTCTTTGATTGCACTGGAAATATCCTGCACGCAATACCCTAACACTTCGCTTCCCTCTTTTGTAATACGGATGTGGGAACTGTTTCTGATGGTTTCAACGGTAATGAAATTGTTTTTTTCCAAATCTGTAATGGCTGATTGAATCGTAAAGTAATTGGTATATTCTTTTTCCAGAATAAAATCAGAAATCTGGGCATTTGTAAGGGCGGTTCCCGTTTGTTCCAACATATATAATATAATCAGTTTATACAATGTAAATGCTTCCTGTGCCATAATTTTCACCTTCCTTAGCTAAAACAGTTTCCCACATTGGAAACTGTTATTTTGTTATCTATTTTCCTTATCTTTGTTTTCCCTGCCAACTGTCTTTTATTTTTAATTGTCTGTTGATGGTATTCATAGCTGTCTTTTTGCTGGCACTCCACATAGGTGCTAAAAGCAGGCGTTTCGGGCCATCTCCCGTCACTCTGTGAACAACGATATCCTGTGGCAATCGCTCCAGACATTCGATTACTAATTGTACATATTCCTCTAAGGATAACGTCTTAAAATAAGGCAGATATCGTTCCAAATCTGTTCCCCTTAATACATGTAACAGTTGGAGTTTGATACCATGTATGGCAAGAGGATTACTGCCGGATGGTGACATATCTGAAAGATATTCCACCGTTTCAAGCATTTCTCTTTTGCTCTCAAAGGGTAATCCCAAAATCACATGCACAATGACCTGCACGTTGATTTTATTAAGATTTTTCACCGCTTTTTCAAATACAGAAAGCTCATATCCCCGTCGGATAAATGCTGCACTTCTTTCATGAATGGTCTGCAATCCCAATTCTACCCAGACCGGTTTTATTTGATTTAATTCTTCCAAAAGTTTTAGCACATCTTCCCCGAGGCAGTCTGGTCTGGTTCCTACCGAAAGGGCTACAATCTTTGGATGATGAATCGCCTCTGTAAAGAGCTTTCTTAAATACTCAATATCCGCATAAGTATTTGTATATGACTGAAAGTAGGCAATGAATTTATCGCCTACTTTCTTTGCTTTTTGTATCCCTGCAATTCCACGGTCAATCTGTGTGGTGACATTTTCACAAAGAGGTGCCGCAAAATCACCGGAACCTCCTGCACTACAAAAAATACACCCTCTGGTATCCAAAGTTCCATCTCTGTTTGGGCAGGTCATTCCGCCATTTAAAGATACTTTGTAAACTTTTTCTCCAAAGGTTTCCTGCAGATATGCGTCCAAGGAATAATACCGTTTTTCTTTCCAAAAACGCCTGTTACTCATCCGACTCACCTTCTAAAACAATACTCTCACCAGTTTTCTCGGCTTCGTAATATTTCATCATCTCTTCGATATATTCCCATACTTCCTCAATACCCGTTTTCTTCAAAGAAGAAAATGGAATAATTGGGGTACCTTCAATACACTGCAATGTTTTACGAATAATTCCCACATGTTTTTGTATTGCACCACGGCTGATTTTATCTGCCTTTGTGGCAATAACGATAGGGTTAAAACCGTAACGCAAAATCCAGTGATACATATCTACATCGTTTTTTGATGGCTCATGACGGATATCTACCAACAGGAAAATGATACGAAGCTGTTTTGACTGCATCAGATAGTTTTCAATCATTTTTCCCCATTTTTTCTTTACATCCTGAGAAACTTTCGCAAATCCGTATCCCGGCAAATCCACAAAATACAACGCATCATTGATGTTGTAAAAGTTGATAGTCTGTGTCTTACCCGGTTTTTGTGAAATACGGGCATAGGATTTACGGTTCATCATACAGTTGATCAAAGAGGATTTTCCCACGTTTGATTTTCCTGCAAATGCGATTTCCAACATCTGATTGTCCGGAATCTTACTGGTAATTCCGCAAACCGTTTCCAAATTTACACTTCTTACATGCATTTTCCTTACCTCCTACATGTGTTTATCCGACAAGTCACTTTCATACATTGTGGCGTAAAAAAGCCTGCTCAAATACCTGCTCCACATCATTTACATACACTATTTCCAATCCGCCGGTGATTTCTTCTGAAATCTCCTGCACATCTTTTAAATTCTGTTCAGGCACACAAACCGTTTTCATACCTGCCTGTTTTGCTGCCAATAATTTTTCTTTCAATCCACCGATTGGAAGCACTTTTCCACGAAGGGAAATTTCTCCGGTCATGGCAATACCTGAACGTACTTTACGCTTTGTGACAGCGGATAAAATAGCTGTTGCCATAGTAATTCCCGCAGAAGGACCGTCCTTTGGAACAGCTCCCTCTGGAAAATGAATGTGTATGTCGTGCTGATAAAAATAATCCTTCGCAATTTTACATTTTCCTGAAATAGAGCGAACGTAACTTATGGCAATCTTGGCAGATTCTTTCATTACCTCACCAAGTTTACCCGTTAATTCCAGCTTTCCTTTTCCTGGCATCACATTGACTTCCACATCAAGCATCGTACCGCCCACGCTGGTCCAGGCAAGTCCGTGTACAATACCGATTTCTGCTTTTTTACTCTGTTTTGGCTTTTGGTACTTTGGTTTTCCAAGATAATGCTCTAAATCTTTTACGCCAATCTTTAACTTGGTATCAGCAACAGCTTCCACCATAGACTGTTTGCTGTTTTCTTTTCTTGCTTTTTCCAAAGTTTCTTTCAAAGCCTTACGACAAATGCTTCCTATGGTTCTTTCCAGTTTTCGCACACCGGCTTCTCTGGTATATTTGCTGATGATTTCTTCCATAGCTTTTTTGTCGATACGAATCTGACCATTCTTCCAACCGTTTTTCTCTAACTGTTTTTTCAGTAAATATTTCTTTGCAATCTGATACTTTTCATTTGCAGTGTAACTTGACACCTCAATAACTTCCATACGGTCAAGCAATGGTTTTGGAATGGTACTTAAGGAATTTGCGGTACATACAAAAAATACTTCCGACAAATCCATAGGGATTTCCACATAGTGGTCTACAAATTTGCTATTTTGCTCTCCATCTAAGATTTCAAGCATAGCAGCGGCTGTATCTCCCTTGTAATCACTGCTCATTTTATCAATCTCATCAAACAAAATCAAAGGATTTTTCACCCCTGCATTTTTCATGGCAACGGCGATTCTTCCCGGCATTGCTCCCACGTAAGTCTTTCTGTGACCTCTGATTTCTGCTTCATCACGGACTCCACCAAGGCAAATTCTCACATATTTTTTATTTAGTGATGTGGCAATGGAGCGAGCAATAGAAGTCTTACCGGTTCCCGGAGGTCCCACAAGACAAATAATCGGGCTGTCTCCTTTTTTTCGCAACATACGAACTGCCAAAGACTCCAAAATACGCTCTTTCACCTTTTCCAATCCATAATGG
The DNA here is from genome assembly GCA_902795895.1 of uncultured Lachnospiraceae bacterium. Lineage (GTDB taxonomy): Bacteria > Bacillota > Clostridia > Lachnospirales > Lachnospiraceae > CAG-411. The sequence continues at coordinate 14,259 of CADBNB010000260.1, forward strand.
TCATTTTCAAGCACTGACTCCGTATAAGAAAAATCATTGCAGTCCTCACTTCTTGCCTCCCAAGGAAGGGAAAGTAAGGTTTCGATATAATTTCGTAAAACTGCCGCTTCGGAAGAACTTCCCGCATTGTTTCGAAGGCGCTCAATCTGTCTGGCAATGGCATCTTTTGTCTCCTCTGAAGCTTCAAGCTCATCCAGTCTTTCGTAAAAGATTTCTGAATCACTGGCAGAATCCTCACCTAACTCTTCACGGATAACTTTCATCTGTTCACGGAGAAGATATTCCTTTTGATTTTTGTCCACACGGGCTTTTACTTTATCATGGAAATCCTGACGAACTCTTCCAAGTTCAATGTCCTCCATAAGCATAGCTTCCAGACACTCATATCTGTGGTCAAGGCATCTCTCATTTAAAAGCTTTTGTTTTTGTAAAAAGGAAAATGGCAATACCTTTGCAATTTCATCGATAATCTTTGACAGATTTTCAATATCGTAAATCTTTTGAAGTGCTTTTTCCCCTATGTTTTTATTTTCCGTAGCGTAAATCTTCACGTATTCTTTCAGATTTTTCACCATTGCTTTGCATTCTAATGCTGTCAGTTCGTGAGATGCCACATCATCAATTGTGACAATCTTTCCTGAAAGATAAGCCTCCTCATCCTGAA
>CADBNB010000261.1 GCA_902795895.1 uncultured Lachnospiraceae bacterium
AACTCCATCTCCGCGGTCTGCGCATCCTCGCGGAGCGTTTTTTATGTAATAGGAAATTGCATCGCAATTTCCTATTACATAAAAAAAAGAGGTTTTCATAACATAAAAAACCTCAAAATTAAAAACCTAAACTTTTTCCTACTTTTCATATATTTTTTCTATTGATTTTGTCATCTATGTTTATTATTATAATAAGATAACAAATTTATTCTTGTCCTTATTATATTTCTTTTATCAACTTGATATTTTTAAGAATAATGATATTTTATTATTTTCAGGAGGTGATTTCTTTTGTATAAGACACTAATAATAGAACCACAAGAATTTTCGTTACGTTTACTACAAAATTATCCCATCTGGGGTGAAGGAGATAATGATTTTTGTTGTTCAAAAACTGCATCTAACGGCGAAGAAGCTTTAGAATTATTAAATACAGAACATTTCGACTTAGTATTGACCGAAATCAATTTGCCTTTTTTAGACGGACTACAACTGTTAAAAAAAATACACAAGGATAATCAACCCCCAATTATTGTGTTCATAAGCGATATTGTTTCTTTTTCTTATGCAAGAGAAGGATTTATATATGGTGTATTTGATTATTTTCCAAAACCAGTTAGTCAGGATAGCATGAAAGACCTATTAGCGAGAGCAGCAAAGGAATTGGAAAAATACAAAAACATAGCATCACAAATTCCTTCACAATCGAAACGACAATCCTATTTTTCACAAATGCAGGTATTGCATATTGTCAACGGATTTATTTCAAATAATATCAATATTTTATCCGAATTTAAGGAACTACTTTTCAAGTTATATGTAAAGCCAAACGCAACCTTGGTTCCTGCTCCGGATATTGTTGCCAATCAGTTTTATTTAGACATTGTTGACGAACTATACTCTAAGTTTGAATGGTTAACTTTATACCTGCCTCAGGATTTTCATAAAAAAATTGATTATTTGGTACTAACAAAAGCAGATGATTATATTGATTTCTATCATAGAAAACTAACACAATTATACCGCTTATTCACAAGCTTGTTTCGTACATTTCCAGATAAAACTCTGCATAATGTATACAACTATATGCTCTTACACCCGGAAGAGGATTTAAAACTTAAGTCTATGGCTGACCGATTTTACATAAATCATACCTATCTGAGTAATCTATTCAGCAAAAAATCACTAGATCGTTTTTCTCAATTAGTAACAATGATCAAAATGAAACGAGCGGAATATTTATTTATTTACGAAGAGCTTTCTATTATTGATGTAGTTTTTCATTTGGGTTACAAAGATGTCAATTACTTTACCAGAATCTACAAAACTACAATAGGCAAATCTCCGTCCGAGTATATTCACTCTAACAATACAAACTATTCAATTTAATTTTTTACATATTATTGTCTTGCTAAAGCCAAAAATGCCGTAACAAGTTCGTCTTCAAACTTGTTACGGCATCTCTGGCTTTAGCAATCCTTTTTTAATCTATAACATTTAACTTTCATCACCTAGTCTCTGTTTTAGCACAGATTTTTTTTCTTATCAACCCCTTTGGCATAAACGACGGTATAGTGGCACAAACGACAAAATTCTACATTGACATATTTCTTTTATTTTTTTATCATTTTTTTATATGAAACGTTCTCGGAAAAGATAGAACAATTCGCACAAAACAATGATACAACAACAATGCCGGGAAAGAGGATATTCAATGAAAAAGGAGCTTTAAATACTTATGAAATATTATTTTATTTTAGAAGATCATAAAGAACAGGCATTGGCTTTATCTAAGATTATAAAAACTTATAAACTGGAAGCGGAAATTACCATATCACATTCTATTTCAGACGCAATACAAAAGTTTCAGGCACATACCTATGATGTATTTTTTTTGGATGTTCAACTATCTACTATAGATGACATTTCGGGAAATGGCATCTCTTTCGGAAAGCTCATTCGTGCCAACGAAAAATACCGTACAACACCCATCATATTTGTCACATCTTTCTCTGACTATATGAGCGAAGCCATCAATTCCATTCATTGCTATGGTTTCTTAACCAAACCATACACCAAAGAAGATGTCTGTCAAATGTTAGATTCAATGTCACCAAACGACTCCTCCGACAGATTAAAATTAAAAAATAATGATTGTATTTACCGGGAAATACCATTTTCTGAGATCGTTTTCATCCAATCCCACTTACATTATTTACACTATCATACAAAAAAAGATGTGCACCGTTCCCGTCAATATACCATGAAACAACTAGAAGAGATACTTCCGGATTATTTTATACGTTGTCACAAAAGCTATTTTGTAAACCGCCATTTTATTTCTTCTTACGACCCGGTCAACCAATGTTTATGCCTTAACAATCAGACATTGTCCATTCCTGTGGGAAGAAATTACCGCAACGACGTAATATGATGTTTTTAAGCTACGCATCTTTGCAAATAAAGAAGCATCTGTGTTAACATCTGATTTTCAAATTCACCTGCGATTTTACAATAATATCTGACTTAATTAAAAAACATGAAGGAGAGTTTCTTATGAGCACACCAGTATTCATTATCACATACTTTTTAGAAACCATTTGCAATTTCTTAATTGCCAGCAGAGCTTTGGAATACAAAATTAAAAACATATTTCGCCTTGCCTGTTATATCATTTTCCTGACAGTATCTTTAATTGCTGTAGAAACCATCATAAAAAACAATACTTTGATTCCCATTGTTCAACTATCCATTTACACAGCTACCTTTGCTCTTTTCTTTAAGCAATCTTTATTAAATGCCTTTTCAGTATATATATATACCTTTATTATCAGTTGCATTATGCAATATATAGCTGTGCTTCCAACTATTGTATTTCCTGCTTATCATTCTTTTGAATATTACCCGGTAACTGCACTTGTTTCTATTACCATTATTTCTGTTTTGATTTATTTTTATATACCAATTGAACGTTTTTTTAAAGTAATCGTATCTTCTGATTATCTCATTCAGCTGCTTACTGTGAACTTATTTTTGCTCGTACTTGGAGGCTCTATCTATTACAAAATTAGCAATCATTCATTTACAGAAATTTTTGCGCTGTTTTTCCTATTGCTATTTTGTTTTATTACCGTCAATGTAAATGCAATATATACCCGCATTACTTTTTCCAAACAACAGGAAGCGCTTCATGCCTACGAACAATATCAGCCTATTGTTGATAATCTGATTCAGGATATACGGATGCGGCAACATAATTTTGATAATATTATTCAGTCCTTTGCAGCACTGCCTCTAACCTGTACAGATTATGAAAGTATCACAGAAGCGTTAAACACCTACAGTTCAGAGGCATTTCAAAATAATATTGAAGTTAATCTTTTAAAGCTTAATCAGCGTCTGGTTTCGGGATTACTTTACATGAAAATGCAGGAAGCACAAAAACAGGAAAAAATTCTTCATATCTCCATAAAAAATTATGCCCTGCAAACTACTCTTCCTGAATATTTGTTGATGGAGTGTATGGGAATACTGATTGATAATGCAATAGAAGCCGTGCCACAGGATAGTGTAATTTACTTACAGCTTGACTCCCAAAACAGTCAAGTCACTGTGGAGACGAAAAATCCAGGGCCTTATCTTTCCGATGATTTACTTAAGAAAATGTTTGAGGTTGGATACACAACAAAAAATGATACACAGAAAAAACACGGTCTTGGACTTCCCTTCTTACAGAAAACCATCCGAAAATACAACGGAACAATTTCCTGTTATAACACAACGGAAGAAGGAGAAAATCATATTACCTTTAAGGTTACCGTATAACACAAAAACCATTGTATCAAATGGATTTTTCCTGGTTTATTAGGACAAAGAGTTTTGCTTGCAAAACTCTAGCGCGACTGCGGTATTGCGTAGCAATTAACTCCGCCACCGCAGTCTGCGCATCCTCG
>CADBNB010000262.1 GCA_902795895.1 uncultured Lachnospiraceae bacterium
TCAGTCATAATAATTTACTCCTTTATCTGTTACTTTTATATTATATGACCTTAAAAAATCTGTCCAGTTTATTGTAGCCTATCCAGCTTATGCAAATTTAAAGTCTAAGATAACCGGAGAAAACTATACTCCAAAGAGAGCAGGTACTTTAAGTCCTGAGACTGAGTTTGTGTTAAAACATTTTGGGGTAAAGACACCTGGATACCTTTCTGATGTGCGTGAGCAGGTAAAAGATATGACAATCCGCGTAGTGCCAACTCTTCATAAGGAAATGTCTTTAAAGGCAGCATGGGAGGTTATGGACAACGAGACCTTATCTACCCTTCCTATTTTGGATGATGACAAACGTTTAGAGGGATTGATTTCTGTTGCAGATATTGCAAAATCCTACATGAATGTGTATGACAGTGAGATTATCTCCAAAGCAAAGACTCCTTATAAAAACATTTTGGAAGTGTTAGAGAGAGAGATGATTGTAGGAAATCCTGATGATTGTGTGGAAACCGGTAAAGTATTGATCGGTGCAGCCAATCCGGAAATGATGGAGACTTATGTAAATGAAGGCGATATTATAATTGTTGGAGACCGTTACGAGAGTCAGCTTTGTGCCATCGAAATGCATGCAAAATTAGTAGTTGTATGTACTGGAGCTTCTGTAGCTAAGACCATTACCCGTATGGCAGAGCACAGAGGATGTGCGATCATTCAGACAAAGTATGATACATTTGTAGCATCCCGTCTTATTAATCAGAGTATGCCGATTGATTTCTTTATGAGAAAAGAAGGATTTGTTACATTTACCACAGAGGACTTTTTGGATGATATTAAAGTGGTTATGGCTGAAAAGCGTCATAGAGATTTCCAAATTTTAGATAAAGAAGGACGTTATGTAGGTATGATTTCCCGTAGAAATCTGCTGAATGTAAAGAAGAAAGATATTATTCTTGTAGACCACAATGAGGTGGATCAGGCAGTAGATGGTCTTGAGAGCGCTAACATTTTAGAGATTATCGACCATCATAAGATTGGTAGTCTTGAGACAATGGGACCTGTATATTTCCGTAATCAGCCGGTTGGTTGTACTGCAACGATCATTCGTCAGATGTATCGTGAAAATGGCATTGAGGTGGAACCGGATATGGCAGGACTTATGTGTTCTGCAATTCTTTCTGATACATTGGTGTACCGCTCACCAACTTGTACAAAGTTAGATCAGGATACTGCAGAGGAATTGGCAAAGATTGCAGGATTTGACGTACAGACTTACGCAAAAGAAATGTTTGCCGCAGGAAGTGACCTTTCTGGAAAAGCACCAGAGGAAATTTTCTATCAGGATTTCAAGAAATTTACCGCTGGAAACACTACATTTGGTGTAGGTCAGATTACTTCTATGGATGGCGATGAATTATTGAAATTAAAGGACCGTATGACTCCATACATTGAAAGTACTTTCGCAGAGCATGGCGCAGATATGTTATTCTTCATGCTTACCGATATCTTAGAAGAGTCTACAGACCTTATGATCTTTGGTGAAGGAGCAGAGGAAGCTGCAAAAGCTGCATTCCACTCTGAGGAAGAGGAAAGAATGTATCTGAAAGGTGTAGTTTCCAGAAAGAAACAGATTATTCCTCCATTGATGAACGTATTGGATTAACGTATGTATTAGTAATAGAAAAGGAGCTTTGCATAAGCAAATTTGTTTGTGTAAAGCTCTTTTTGTGCTTTATAGGAAAGTTCGTCCTATAAAGCAAAAAGGTTCTGCAAGGATGTGATGGTTGGTAATAGAGAAAAATCCAGGTCTTGTTTATATCTTGAAATATTTATTGAAGGGAAAAAAAAGAAGCGCTATAACGAATTTAAACAGAAAAAAACATATTTAAGACAAAAAAGTACATTTGAGAGAAAAGTAGGTATACTTATACTTGCAAGCGCGAGCAATACAAGTAGAATATAAAATGGCAGGTACAAATTCTCAAAATACAAGTTTTGTAGAATTTGCTAAATGTATTGCACAAGAAATGTCCCAGCGCTCTTTTTCACAGATTATAGATGGAAAGGAACAAGTTGGTTGGTTTGGGTTTCAAGGTATGGGAGAACATGGTTATGCAATATCTCCACTTAAATGGGAAATGTATTCTGGAAACTATGGAGTTGCCATGTATTATTTCCGTATGTATGAAGTGACAAAAAATGAAGCTTATAAGACTCTGGCAAAATCAGTTTTGGCTTCAGCGGAAAGAAATATGAGAAATATCACAAACCAAGAACTTGAATTAATGGGAATTGGTGCTTTTACCGGATTTACAGGACATATTTATATGTTTTGTAAGATTGTAGAGCGTGGATGGCTTGCTAAGGAAGAACAAAAAGAATGGGAAGAAGTGATTGACAATCTAGTAACCTATTTGCATAATAATATGGAGAAGGAAGAACGTGTAGATGTGTTAACCGGAATTGCAGGTGTACTTGGAGTAATGGTATCGCTATATACGTATGTTACTGGAGAGTTACAGAATAAGACAAAAGCAGTCATGGAGAAAGCTGTCCAGATTTTAATAGATAGAGTGATTGAACTTGATGAAGACAAGGTGACTTGGTTCGATAATGGGGATATTGGATACGTACATGGTAATGCTGGAATTATGGCTCATCTTATAAGAGCAAACCGTATTTTGAAGGATGATCGGATAATAAAAGTTGTAGAGAAAGCTTTAAAATACGAGCGAGAGGATCGCTTTGATGAAGAAAAGAAGGTTTGGAGATTAAGAGAGAGTACACATTATTTTTCTTGGTGTAACGGAGTAGCAGGAATGAGCCTGGCTAAGATTATGATGCTGGAGAATGGCTATGAAGATGATCAATTAGAGAGAGAACTTGCATTGATGAAAAGGCAGATTTCAGAAACTGGATTTGGATTCGACATGAGTTTGTGCCATGGGGATATGGGTTCTCTTACAGTCTTAAAGTACATAGCACGATATTTTAAGGATATTCCAACGATAAATAATTGTAAAGAAACATGTCAGTTATTTGTGAAAAGACGTATGGAAGAGCATTCATTATTTGCTTTAGATGATTGGGGAATGATGACAGGAATTTCTGGTGTTGGTTTAGGAATGTTAGAGCAGGAAGAATCAGATTCAGAATTTTTAGCAATGGTCATGTCATTGAGATAAAATAGAAAGAGAGGCTGAATTTGACATGGAGACAATTTTGAAAGTAGAAAATGTAGAGAAGGTGTATGGTTCCGGTGAGAATCAGACCAAGGCAGTGGATGGAATTTCTTTTGAGGTGAATGAGGGCGAATTTATTGGAATTATGGGAGCGTCCGGTTCGGGAAAGTCCACGTTGCTCAATTGTATTTCTACCATTGACAATGTAACAGGTGGAGATATTTATATTGGAGAAGACAATATTACAAAGATGAAGAGAAAGAAGCTTACAAAGTTTCGTAAGGAAAAGCTGGGATTTATTTTTCAGCAGTTCAATTTGTTGGATACCCTGACTGCATATGAGAACATTGCTTTGGCACTTTCTATTATGAATGTACCGGCAAAGGAGATTGATGCAAAGATAAAAGATATTGCGAAAAAGCTGGATATTGAAAAAATATTGGAGAAGTATCCATATCAAATGTCTGGTGGACAGCAGCAGAGAGTGGCAGCAGCAAGAGCAATTGTATCAGAGCCATCACTTATATTGGCAGATGAGCCAACGGGAGCCCTTGATTCTAAGTCTGCTAAAATGCTTCTTGGTAGTTTAGATACCATGAATGAGAAAATGAAAGCTACGATTTTAATGGTGACTCACGATTCTTTTTCTGCAAGTTACTGTAAGAGAATTTTATTTATCAAAGATGGAAAAATCTTTAAAGAAATTCACAGAGGCGATAAGGATCGCAAAGAATTCTTCCAGGATATCGTGGAAGTAACTGCACAAATTGGAGGTGCAGAATAATGTATGGAAAAATTATTGTAAAGAATGTGGCTAGAAATATTAAGGACTATGGTATCTATTTTCTTACCCTGCTCATATCGGTGGCAGTATTCTATTCTTTTAATGCCATTGATTCCCAACCGGTTATAAAAGATGCCATGGAGAGCAATGGAAGTATGATGGGAACCTTAATTCCTATGGTACATATGCTTTCTAAATTTGTGGCAGTTATGTTGGCGTTTCTGATTATTTATGCAAATAACTTTTTGCTGAAAAGACGAAAAAAAGAACTGGGAATTTACATGATCCTTGGTATGTCTGAATGCAAAATGTCCTTACTTTTTGTAGGGGAGACTGTTTTGATTGGATTGTTTTCTGTAATTGCAGGAATTGGAGTGGGATGTTTACTGTCACAGGGAATCTCTATTTTTGCCATAAAAATGTTTGCCTATGACCTGTCACAATATCAATTTACTTTTTCAGTAGCTTCCCTTCAGGAAACTTTGATTTGTTTTGCAATTATTTTTTTGGTAGTTGTAGTCTTTAATGTTCGTACGATCAACAAGGTGAAACTGATCGATATGCTGACTGCATCCAGAAAGAATGAAAGTATGGCCGTGGACAAAGGAGGAATCCTTTGGGTGGCAATGTTTGGGACCTTGGTAATATATGGCGTAGTGGGATATCTTTTTTATTGTAAAGATGTTTTTGACTTTGATACGAATTTGCCATATGTTTGTCTGCTTGGCATTTGTTTGGCAACGGCAATGCTTGTTTACAGTGTATCGGGAATTGTGCTAAATGTTTTGCAGAAGAGAAAAAAATGGTATTTAAAGGGAATCAATTCTTTCTTAGTAAGACAAATTAGCAGTAAAATGCAGACCAATTTTACCACTATGACTGTTGTTAGTCTGTTACTTACAAGTACCATATGTATTGTAGCTTTGGGAATGGGAATGGCAGATTCTATGAATCAACTGTCTGATAAAGAGGCACCTTTTGATTTTGTTGTGTATGATGATAATGCCAAACGAAACGAGGATGAGAAGTCTTATCAGGAACTGAAGAAAAAAGGATTGCCGTTAGATGAGGCATTGGATACTTATGGTGTCATCAATTGTTATGGAGATAAGGAATTGACTTATTCCGATATTTTATATAATCTAGATGATTTATATGAATATGACAAGCAGCAAAACACTGCAAAGAAAGAAATCTTTATTGTGAGTGTCAGTGAATTTAATAAGGCGATTGAATTGCAGGGAGCGGAACCGATTACGTTGGAGCCGGGAACATTCCAGATTAGTAACTGTTATAAGGGAACGAAAGAGAACATACAAAAATGGTATGACAAGCAGGAGAGTCTGACTGTCTTCGGACAGACGTTACAGCCTGGCAGTTCGGAACTTTTAGAGTATGCTTATTACTTGGCACCGGCAGGAATGAATGATCCGGGAACCATTATTGTGCCGGATGAACTGCTGGAGACAAAAACTCCGTCTAGTTCCGTTTTTATGGGTGTATATAAAGAGGGATATGATGAAACACCTTTTGTGGATGCAATGGTAGGATTGATGGGAGATTTGGAATCTAAAGTTTCCTATTTTACAAAAACAATTGTAAATGAGGCAATTTATGGAACTTATGCAGTGGCAGCTTTTATATGCTGCTACATTGGAGTGATTTTGCTGATCATTTGTGTGGCTGTGTTGTCCCTTCAACAGTTGACCGAGACCAATGACAATGTCATGCGATACCAGTTGCTTGGAAAACTTGGAGTGGAAAGAAAAACACAGAATGGTACACTGCTTAGACAGATTATGGTATACTTTGGAGTACCGTTAGTGGTTGCAGTTATATATGCGGTTGCTGGTATGCCAAAAGCAGTTGAGAAAGTGGAAGCGAAATTGGGCTTGCAGTTTGGAGCTCAGGTGGCAGCCATTATTGTAATTTTAATTGTAGTGTATGGAAGTTATTTCTTGCTGACGTACTTATCCTGCAGAAGAATGATCGGGGAAGAAAGAGCACGAATGGAAGATTAACTAAGTTATGGATATTTTTACACTTAAAACACAAAACTATAATTTTAAGACAAATAAATTTTAATATGTCTATTATATAGTAAAATATATTTGATAGCTCGAAACCGACAGATGAGCATTACAAAGAGATGGGGCTGTTGCACAAATTGCATACAGTCTCATTTGATTCTTGGAATTTGCTTGGTAAAGAATGTATATGATTGTAAATAAAAAAATTCAGAGAGAAAAGAAGGTGTATGAACGTGGAAAATATAAGAAAAGAATTTGAAAAACATAAAAAAGCAATTGCATATGCCTTTTTTGCTTCCGAAGAAAATCTTGAATTACTAAAAATTCAAAGAGAAGATACGGTATGTGTTTTACATTTATCAAATGGGAAAAAATTGATATACGAGAGCGGAAATATGAAATTTGAAAAAGCATTTCAAAAATATTTGTCATGGTTTAACCAAAATATCAATAGAAATAATAAGCAATATATAAAGAATGTATTAAGTTATGATACCTGTGCTTTCATGGAGCATGTTGAACATGAGAATGTAGAGGATCCTGAGTTGGAGAAAGAATACTATGCCAGATATGGAAGTTTATGCTCTATTGTTGGATCTTTGCATGGTATCAGTTTCATAGAAAAGCAGATAAGAAGAAAAAGGCAATATCCGGTGATTGAAAATATATCAGAATTGTTGAAACGAGGCGTGAAGTTTGTTATTCCGTTAGATGAGAGACAAATGGAAAAAAAGATAAACAAAGAAACAATGACATCGGAGCAAAGAGACATTTTTATGGAAGCATATGGGAAGTGCAGAGCATTTATTGAGGAAAATGCTGCAGACATTAAAATACTGATTAGTTTATGTTTTATGGAGGGAAAAGTAGCATGTTAAACGTTTATATTTGTGAAGATAATGTAGAACAAAGAAATCGTGTGGAAGGGTACGTAAATGAGATTATTGAAGCAGAGAATTTGGATATGGAATGTGTTTGTGCTACCGAAGATCCACAGGTAATATTAGATTGTGTGAATAAAGAAGAACAGGAAGGAATTTTCTTTTTAGATATTGATTTGCAGACCGAGATGAATGGAATTCAGCTTGCAGATGAAATACGAAAAATACAGCCGAGATGCTATATTGTATTTATTACTTCTCATTCTGAGATGTCATATATGACCTTTTCTTATAAAGTAGAGGCAATGGATTTTATTATTAAAGATAATGTAAGAGAGGTAAAAAATAGGTTGCACCAATGTCTTCTTAATTGTGAACAATTAAGTAAACAATCTATAGAAGCGAAAGAAAAGAATTTTATGGTGAAATTGGGAGACTATGTAAAGGCTGTACCGTTTCAGGATATTTTATATTTTGAGGTGTCTTCTAATTATCGAAAAGTAATCCTGCATGGAAAGAATGCAAAGGTAGAGTTTAATGGAAAAATTAAAGAATTAGAAAATAGGTTAGACAATCGATTCTATCGTTGTCATCGTTCCATATTAGTGAATCGGGATAACATTGAACAGATAAAACCGGAAGAAGGAATGCTTATTTTAAAAGGAGGTGTAACTTGTCCTATGTCAGTCCGCTTAGGAAAGGGACTGACAGTATAGATAGGTTACAAGTTCCTTCAACCTATAAGAGATTTTATGAGTTTAGCGGAAGCAAAACAAATATCTCCATTGCTCATGGTGATAGTGCGGTCTTTTAAGTTGATTTCTTTGATATGATTTTTGTTTACCAGATAAGAACGATGACAGCGTGTAAAACGACTATCTAGGGATGGTTCAATATCCTTTAATTTTTCTTGGAATTCAATCAGTGTGTGAACTCCGTGTAAGATTAGTTTGTGAGGAGTTTGTGAAGTTTCAAAGTAAATGATATCGTCATACGGAATACACAACTCCTTGTCCATAGTCTGTACAGTAAAATTTCGATTGTACTGATTACAGCTAGAGGAATATTTTGAATACGCACTGTTGATACACTGATGGATTCGATTTTGTAATTCTTTAGGGTTGTCCTTAATGATAAAATCCATTGCCTCTACTTTATAAGAAAAAGTCATATATGACATTTCAGAATGTGTGGTGACAAAGACAATAAATCCTCTTGGATCATATTTTCGAATCTCCTGTGCAAGAACCAATCCGGTCATGTCGCAGTTTAAGTCAATATCCAAAAAATAGAGTCCGACTTGAGGTTGATTTTTTACCATATGTAAAATATCGTGTGGATTGTCTGTAGAACATTGAAAAGAAAGGTCATAGTCTTCAATTAGAACAATTTTTTCAATAAAATCCTTCATGAGGTTACGCTGTGTCTCATTGTCTTCACATAAATAAATATTAAGCATAATAAAGTCTCCTAAACTAGTGATGATAAGTCTAAAGTTATACCTTTATATCTAACCCTATAACAGGGTAAATATATAAATTAATTGTATCATTATAACATGAAAATAAAGGAAATTCAATGATAGAGAGGATGGAAGAAAATGGATTTACAACATAAACTGGCAGAACAAATAGCGGTATGGATGGATCCTGATAAAGAAGAGGAAAATCAGGAGGAGCATATTCTCTTAGTGTATGGAATAGAATTGTTTTTGAACGAATTTTTAAAAATTATGCTAATATTTATAATAGGTCTTCTCATGGGAGAAAGCAAATTGGCGATATTTTTTATGGCTTATGTTATGATTGCTAGAAAATTTTCAGGAGGAAAACACTTTAAGAGTAATCTTATGTGCACTATATTTACAACCTTTACCTGCTATATAGGTCCGTTGCTGTGTACACAGCTTAGGCTGCCGTTAGTATTGCAAATCGCAGTGGGAATTTTGGAAATCCTTTGCATTTTTGCTTGGATTCCATATGAAAAGGAGGAGCAGGCATTTACACAGGAGCTAAGAAAAAAACGAAAACTCCAATCTTTGCATTGTTTCCTGGTTGGGATCTTTGGGGCTTGGTTGCTTGGTGGAGTAGCTTTTGTGAATGGACTACTTTTGTGTGAAGGAATTGTGCTTATATCTACAATACAGAAGAAATAAGAATTGGACGGAAGCATCAAAAAAGGACAGGTACGAAAATGTATCTGTTCTTTTTTGATGCTTGGCCAGCATGGGCGTAATTTAATCGGTCAAAGGCCGTAAAGTGCCTTGATAGTGGAAATTTACAGCCAATGAGAAGGGAGTTGGATGTAAAACCTTTGGTCTGGCGAACATAAATCACATTAGGCTATAGCTGAGGATAAGGCTGTTCCACAAGTTAAATTCAAAAATGCTTAAGGTGTTGTGATTTGAACTTTGAAAGTCAAAAGAACTTGCTTGTAGTAAAAAAGGGTACTAGCGTATGGTAAAGGTCTTAAAACAAATTTCTTAAATAAAATAATAGTCAAGCCAGGATATACATCCTTACTTGACTATTATCTAGTAGTCCATGAAAACTAAGGAACCACCGTATACGAAACCGTACGCACGTGGTCTGGGGAAGGAGGTAAATAAAATTAGTTATCTATCTCCTGTTTTTTTATTCTATTTTGTATCGCTTTTAGTTCTGGGGTAAGTGAAACCTCGTGGAAAAAAATTGCTGCTCCCATGTCAGGTGTTGAAGATTTTTTTAGTTGATTAGAACTGAAATTAATCAATTGATTTTTTAATACATGGTTTGAATAAGTAAATCTTTTTTTCATTTTTGCTTCTCCTTCTTTTTGCAAGTTTTTCTTGCAAACTCTCATTTTTTTTACAAATATATAATACAACATGCTGCAATTTATTACAAAAAAAGTAGTAAAAGATGAAAAAAGTGTGGTAAGCGTAAAAAAAACGAAAAACTATTGTTCTTTTTTGAATATCAAGATATAATTACAAAGAATATTAAATAGAAAAAATGGAAAAGGAGAGATATGACTAAATAATTGGAATTGTTCAGTTTTATATTTTACTATTAATGAAAATAAATTTAACAGAACAAAGAGTCATATTATATTTGATTATGGAAATAGCAACCGTAATAAGTTTATCTATATCATGTTTTTGGATTCCCATATTTATAAACATTGTGATACGAGGTACCTATGGTATAAAACGAGGAATTTGTACACTTTTGATAATTCTATTTTATATAATAGCTGGGGTAAGTGATGGGACTGAAGTGATATTTGGATTTGTAATTTTTTTGTGCATGTTTACAGTATACTTGACAATGGGACATTCTCTATGGAAATCGTTGAGTATACCAGCAGGATATATGGTTGGTGTGTTATGTAACTATAGTGTAGAGGTTGTGTGGAATAGTGTATGTAATATAGATTTAAACGATGGGAATAATGCAGGATATATAGTATTGGAAGAAATAATCATAACCTTCATGGTTGTAATTGTTTCTTTTATAGTCCGGTTGTTAGTAAAAAGCGTTTCAAATAGAATACAAGAAGGCATTATAAATGATATGAAAGTGGTAATTATCGGAAATGTAGTATTATATACCCTTGTGTTTTTAATTAATGGATATGCCATTCGGCAAATGGGCTATCCGGAAAATATGATGAATTTGACGTATTTGTTGTTTTTAATCTACGGTCTTCTGACAATTGGTGTGACAGTTCTTTCTTTTCGAGGGCTTCAGAACAAAGAAAAACGAAGGAAAGAGGAAGAAGTAAAGAAAAATTTATTAGAGTATACTACACAGGTTGAGAGTATGTACGAGGGATTACGAAGTTTCAAACATGATTATGTGAATATTCTTGCTGCTATGTCCGGATATTTGGAAAATGAGGACATGGAGGGACTAAAAAAATATTTTAATGAAAATATTTTGCCTACTAACGAGGCAATCAACCGAGAAAATTATCATCTGCAAAAATTATCTAAAATCCAGGA
>CADBNB010000263.1 GCA_902795895.1 uncultured Lachnospiraceae bacterium
AAGAGAAACCACATTGAGAAATCAGTGAAACATCCGTAACCTAGACTCGTTCGCCTGAGAAACAATGTAAACAATCCCTTATTTAAGGGAAAAAAGACTTGACTATATAGGGAGGAAAAAGAAATGAAACGGTTTAAACGTAAAGTATTTGTGTTTCTTATGATCCTAGTGTTTGTTATTCAGAAATTATATGGGATGGATATGGGAAAAGTATTGGCAAATGAAGATTATTATTTAACAGGTGATGACAGCGTAAATCCAACAGAGACTCTAGCCTTCACTGCTACAGAAACACCAAGTGTGACAGCAATCCCCGGGGGGGTTACAACTCCTGATGTGAGTCTGACTGGTGACACAGGTTCTAACGGTGATGTGAGTTCTACGCCGGATGTGGGATCTCTGGCGGCGATAGAAGCAACTCCGGAGGTGTCGGAGGATATGAGAATGCGTGTTATGTTTACTACCGATTTGCATGGACGCCTTGATACAAACAATTACGAAACAGGAGGCGTATATTCCAATGGCGGAATGGCGAGAGCCGCTAAGTTAATCAAACAAAGACGTGAAGATTATGGGACAGACAATACATTTTTATTTGATTTAGGTGACGTACTTTACGATTATACATCTGATTATATATATGAACAGGATGAAAATGCATTGCAGCCTATGTATAGTGCCTTAAGTGCTTTGGGGTATGATGCAATTACACTTGGAAATCATGAATTTGATTATACGTTGGATTATATTCAGAAGCAGTTGAAAAAAAGTGGTATGGAAGAAAAAGTTGTAGTGTCTAATGTTCAAAATGCAAAAACCGGAAAGCCTGTTTGGAAAGACACTATGATAATTGAAAAAGAAATGATTGCAGAAAGTGGAGACAGAGTCTTAGTAAAAGTGGGAATTATTGGAGAAACTGTTCCGAGTTTATCAAGCAAAAGAACCAGTTACGTAGGAGTACTTAAAACAGAAGATATTGTGAAAAATGCCCAGAATAAAGCAAAGTATCTCAAAGAATCGGGAGCGGATCTGGTGATTGCATTAGCACATTCCGGAATCGGAGAAGAAAATCCAGCATTAAATGCAGAGGATTGCGGGTATGCTTTGACAAAAATTCCTGAGATCGATATGGTTCTTTGTGGGCATAAACACGAACAATTTCCTGTTGTAAATTACAATAGTTCCGTGTATTATCAGTTGCCAAATGTAGATAGTACTTCAGGACTGGTAAATGGAAAAAATCTGATTATGCTTCCTTCGAATGGGAAGGCTGTTGGACAGGTTGATTTGAAGTTACATAAAGAAAACAATCAGGTCACAATAAGTGAACGAAAGTCAACTGTTTTGTCAGCAAATGCAAATGTTTTAGAAGATTCAGATATAGCCAACAACCATTGGCAAGGTTGGAAGTATACATTTATCACTAACTGTAGTACGATTTTAGCTGAAATTGCTACAGATGAACGTTGGTATAATTATTTTGGAGAGATAGAAGATAATGGAGTAATACAATTGGTAAATGATATCAAAAAAAGTATTGCTATGAAGTATATAAATACAACAATGACAGAGTATAAAGATTTGCCAATTCTTTCGGAATCTACATATCTGAATGACGGAAGTGGAAGTCCTGATAATTATGTGGATATTAGTGGGAATTTGTTATTGTCATATATTGCTAATTTGCGTGATTATAAAACTGGATTTTATATGTATAAGATAAATGGTGAGGTCCTGAAAGAGTGGCTTGAATGGTCTGTGAGCGGATACACAGATGGTACGGAAAAAAATGATGGAGAGTTATTGGATGAAACGGATACTCCGTATTTATTAAAAAAAGAGTGGAGAGATGACTGGTCTAGTATGTATATATTTGACGGGGTAGATTATACAGTAGACATTAGTAAAAAAGCCAGATATGACATTGAAGGAAATAAAATAAGCGATGATTGTAGAATTTCCAATCTTACGATTGACGGAGTTGCTGTGGGAAGCCAGGACGAAATGATTGTTGCCGGAATCAGAATGAAAGCAAATGGAACACTGCCAAAAGAAATTATAAATCACAAAATTTATTCAAGCAGTACAGAAAAATATCGTACTTGGTTTCAGAATTATATAGACAATGCAGGAATGAACGGAAGTTTAAAAGCAAGAGTTGACAATAACTGGAAGATTGTGAATTCGAAACAGTCAAAGTATATTATAAAAACAAGCAGTCTGGCAGATCAATTGACAGAGGATAAAAAATGGATATCCAAAAAAGTTGCGGAAAAAAATGGTTATTCTTATTATGAGATTGACTTGTCAAAAGTAAATCAGGAAGATAAATCGGCACCAAATATTGTAGTAGCTAATTTAAATGATGTTGAAACGAATCGTAATGTGGAAGTTAAGGTGAAAGTTTCAGATCCGAGTGGTGTCAGAAAAATTCAATACACATATGGAAAGTTTAGCGTTGGAGCAATTGTTTGGGATAATGCAACATCAATTAATGATGATTCCATCATTTGTCTGCAAAATGGAGTATATTCTGTAAGAGCGGAAGATAATTACGGAAATGCGCGTGTTGTCTATTTTAGAATAAATAATATTAATAAAAGTGTATTACAAGCTCCAATTGTATCCAGCTTTACAAACAGAAAAACAAAAGTTACCGGAACAGCAGAGCCGGGAGCTAACTTATTTATTGAGTTGGAAAATGGCAAGATATATAAAACGGTTGTAAAGGACAATGGAAAATTTTCGAAAACAATCGCTGCGCAGTATGCGGACAAGAATTTATATGTATATGCTGTTGATTTGGAAGGAAGAGCCAGTGCCCGGACGGTTGTAACTGTTAAGAGAACAGGTCCAAATAAGATAACTGCAAATCAGATTAATAGTAATTCACGTAAAATTACCGGAAATGCACATGATACTTATGTTGATGTAATCATGGTGGTAGATGATAGTGTTGTGTATGTACCTAAAAATGGAGGATTTGAAAAATATTGCGAAACATCCATTTTTGATGCTGATTACACAGTACGTGAGATGGATTATTCTATGTCAGGAGAAAAATTTACCATTACACTTCCAAGATTATTGTCAGGAGGTTCTTCGGTAAGGTTTTACGCCATTGATACTGAAAACAGAATCAGTTTGTCTACAAATAAAACGGTTGTTCAGCAGTTGCCAAACAGACCGGAAATTGAAGGTGGCAAGGTAAATAACAATCAGACATCGGTGGAAGTTGTTTTGGATGAAAGATGTAAGGTTGTTGTAAATGTCAATGGTAAAAACTATGGATACGATGATGTGGAATTTAACCGTGCAGAAGGAAAGTATCATTACGAAGTGAGCATTCCAAAAGGAAATTCAGGCGATGTAGTATCCGTATATGCTGTTAACGTAAAAGGAAAAGGAAAAGTAAGAAAATATTACCGTAAAGAATATGCACCGAATACACCAACCATCGGAAAAGCAAAAGCCGGTAAAAAAATAATAAGAGGTACGGTGCATCTGATTGGATCAGAGGATGAGCCTACCGTAAAAAATACAGGAACGGTAGTATATTTCCTTGTCGGTTCAAAGAAGTATAAAGCCCTTGTGCATAATAATGGTACCTTCCGAGTTGTAGTGAAAAAAATGAAGAAGGGTACTAAGATTTATTATTGGGCAGAGAATAATAATGGTGTGGGTAAGAGAGGCAGCGTGGTTGTTAGATAATAGAAAGAGAAAACTATGAACAGTAACGATTATCATACAGATAGTGGTTGCACTTTACGTTGACGTTGCGTTTCCGTAAGAAATATGGTATAATGAGGCGATTGCTTGAGATTGCGTAAATAGAGAAAAAAAGTGGAGGTTATTTAATGAACATTGGAATAATATCGATAAATGCTCATACAAAAGTATTAAATTTTGCATCACCCCTACATTCGTATGCGTTTCAGAAATTTTTAGAGATGCATGGATATGAGGATACGGTTATCATTGATTATAAACCGGTTTATTACGGAAAATTTGATCCAAAATATCCGTTTATCTATTATTTGAAAAATAAAAATGCTGAAAAAGATCCCAAAAAGAGAAAAGCATTGCTGAAAAAGTGGTTTAAATTATTTTGGGCAAGAAGAAAGCGTTTTAATAAGTTTCAAAAGTTTATTGACACATATTATAAGACTACAAACAAATGTTATTCGGCAAAGATTCTTGATAAAGAAGATGTTGAGGAAGGTATTGACTGTTATATATGTGCTACAGATGTTATTTGGAAGTGCAATAAAAACACAAAATTTGATAAAGGATTTTTCTTGGCTTGTGATACTATGAAGGACAAAGCGAAGATTGCATATGCAGCAAGTAGAGGACCAAGCGTTTACAGTCCTGAGGATGAGAAAAAGTTTTTATCATACATTAAAGACATTGATCATATTTCTGTTCGTGAAAAGAGTTTGGGGGATTATATTGCAAGCATTTCGGATATTCCTACAACCCATGTATTAGATCCGGTGCTATTACACAAACCAGAGTTTTATGACCATATTACAAAACACCCAAAGAAGAAAAAGAAGGGTTATGTTTTAGTATATATTGTTATGGAAAAAGCAAAGAAATCCCTTAAGCTTGCGTACGAATTTGCCAAAGAGCATGATTTAGAAGTAATCGAGTTAAGTGATTATTTGGAAAACAGACATATTCCAAAAGGAACAACACATGATGTAATTTATGACATTGGTGTGGAAGAGTGGCTTGGATATATGAAAGATGCTGAGTATATTTTTACAAATTCATTCCATGCATCATGTTTCTCTATTTTGTTTAATAAACAGTTCTTTGTTGATAAACGTTCAGGAGATAAAATTGATTCTTTGTTAGAACTATTTGATTTAACAGATCGTCGTATGGTAAATTGTTTTGAAAAAAATAAATTTATTGGAACAGATATTGATTATGGACCAATAAATCAAAAGAGAGAAGCACTTATGAAGACGTCTACAGATTTTATTTTAAATGCGCTAAAGGATGTAGAAGAAAAAAGAAAAGCAAAATAGTAGCGTTTTTAAGCAAAAAGTTTGCTCGTGAAAGAGAAGATTAGTACAGTATAAATTAGGGAGGCAGGTCATTGGCAAATTGCACAGTGACCTGTTCTTTACTATGAAAGTGTTTTCTGCAGTCAACGAAATGCATGCTTACATGCAATTTCGACTGGATACGAGAAAACCGAAACGTATGAGGAAGTAGCTCTGTTTGGAGCGGATTGCGAAAGTAACGACGTTGCAGAGTACGTTCATTAATGCAGGAGGTATTATGTTTGGTAAAGTCAACATACTTTTAGTTTCAATCGTAAATAGAAATTTGGGAGATACAGTAATTGCTGATTCGGCGGAATATATAATCAAAAAGTCAGTTCCATATTGTAAACGAAAAGACGTAAGAGTGATACGATACAATATATATACAGAGGATTTTGAAATATTAAAAAACGCCGATATGATTGTATTTGCAGGTGGAGGAATTGTAAAATACAAGCAGGAAAATTTTTATCAATACTGCACTGATATTATAAATTATGCTCAAGAACATGACATTCCGGTTTTTCTTAACAGCGTTGGAGTGGAAGGATATGATGAACAGGATGAGAGATGTTTATTGTTAAAGAACGCGTTGAATTTACCTTGTGTAAAGGGCATTACTATTCGGGATGATATAGAAGGCTATTTGAAAAATTATTTTGAGAACAAAAAGATTAAAGTTGTTAAAGTTGTAGATTCGGCAGTAGTTGCGGAAAATGTTTACGAAATAACTCCCAAAACGAAAAGTAAGACCATTGGTCTTGGGATTATTAGAGATCAAATTTTTTCTAATTATGGTATTGAAGAAATTACAAAAGAACATCAAATTGAGTTTTGGGTCGATTTGACAAAAAAGATAGAAAACGCAGGATACAAATGGCAGTTTTTTACTAATGGATTGTATCTGGATGAAGAATTTGCACAGGAAATTTTGGAGGCCATGGGATTAAAAGGAGATGAAAGATATCTGGCCCCCCGGGTATCTCAAACAAAACAGCTTGTTGAATTGATTTCCGGATATGATGGAATTGTGGCTGGAAGAATGCATACCAATATTATTGCGTATGCATTGAAAGTGCCGAGTATCGGATTTGTATGGAATGATAAAGTTGCTTTTTGGGGAAAACGAATTGGATATGAAAAACGATTTATGGAATGGAAAGAATTCAAATCTGAGGTTGCCTTTGAATTGCTTATGGATGCTATTTCTAAAGGAGTGAAGAAAAAAATCCGGATTCAGATGATGGAGTTTCGACTGTATTGGGAATTGCACCTGTTTATACGAAAAAATATTCCAAAGAATTATTCCGAGCAAAAGAACACAAAGTATCCCTGGGCAAAGAAAATGGTTGCTGTCGGGCTTGGCGGAAGTCAGATGCAATTTATCAATATGAATAGTCTTGATGTAATGCAGGAAAAAATTAAAGATGGTTTTCGAAAGTTTGAAGTTGACGTGCGACTTACAAGTGATCAGCAGTTAGTTTGTGTCAATGGTTGGTCTGATTCTACATTACAAAAATATGCATTGGAAAAAACGGAGACAAATCCTACGTTTGAACAATTTATGAATAGTAAGGCTTATGGTGTTTATAAACCATGTGTGATTGAAGATGTGTTTAAAGTAATAAAAGAAAAAGAAAAGACTACTTTATTTGTTGACATCGGTCGCCCGTCCAAAGAAGAAGTTGAAGTGATGGTAGAAAAATTTGCAGGGTTACTGGCGGGACAACAGGAATTAGCAAAGCGAATTATCTTCAGAGTACAGAAAAAATATGATGTTAGTTGCTTTTTGGAGAGAAAAGATGTAATATTCAAGTTGGCGTATTATTTACCTGAACGGGAAAAGTGGGAAGAAAAAGGAATTTCTCTGGAAAATACGGTGAAATATTGTAAAAAGAACAAAATTTCATATGTTACAATGTCAAATAAGGTATATGATAAAGAAATTGCAGAAATTTTTAACCAACAAAAAATTAAAGTTTTGCTTTTTACAGTCAATAAATATTCAGAGATGCTGGACGCACTTGCTTTAGGTGCTGATCTGGTTGGAACCCAGCATTTGCAGATCAAGGTTCTAAATGCTTTGACAGACAAAGAAGAAGTTCAAAAAAGGATTGGGAATAGTTAGTTGTGCATTGGTAGCAGGAAGGCACTTGTGTTTAACACGTTCATCTCGTGACTAGAGTTATGGTTTCTTTGTCAAAGGATGAAAAAGTGTTGTTAATTTCAGTATTATAGATGAATTTAAGAGGAAAAAAACATGGTTATGGAAAATTTGATGGATCAACAATTGATTACTGCAACGATTGTTGATATGAAATGGGAACGGATTACTGTTCAGTTGGATGTTAAACTTGATATGAGAGCAGACATCCAATTGGATGATTTAGATTTTTATTTGGTGAATAATGCATACAAGGCGAGAGGCTTTTTCAAAATTGAAAAATTGGAAGATAATGTGGTGCGATTACGTATCAATGTTACGAATCCAGGAAATTGTCAATGTCTGATGATGGGAACGTATTCTATTTATGTGTGTGACCAGGAAAAGGTATATACAAAATGTATTGTGGATCCTAAGGTCGTACCTTTTATGGAAGATTGTTCAAGAACATTTTTGCATAACAATAGAAAGAAAGGGTATATTGTCAACTTTTCAGTGTCTGAAACGGAGGAAGAACTGGTATTAGTCATGTATGTCATGGATGCAGAAAAAATACCGATGCAGTTAAAATCCAACCGACAGATTGTAAAAGAAGCAATCAAAGAGCCGATATGCACTTTGAAACGTAATATGGGGCATATGTACTGGAATTCTGTGTACCATCACTATGTGAAAAAGTATAAAAAATACAAACATACAGTTTTATTTATGACGGAACAAAGTCCGACGTTAGGCAGTAACTTAGTGGCAGTCAAAAATCGAATGAAAGAGCGTGGAATGGACAATGAATATACGATTTTGGAATCTGCCAGACCTGCTTCCTACGAGAAGATGACCAAGAAAAGCACGAGAGAACTTATAAAGAAACTGGCACGAAGTAAATATGTGTTTATCGATGATCATGCACCTATTTTGGATTGGCTTGTTTTAAATGAAAGAACAAAACTTTCACAGCTATGGCATGCAGGGGCTGGATTTAAATCTTCTGGTTACAGTAGATGGGGACACTTAGGATGTCCGGCACCGGTAAGTTGTCACAGACAATATAGTTATGGTATTGCAGGTTCCAGACATATTGGTAAATTTTTTGCCGAAGTATTTGGTATCAATGATGAACAGATTTTGCCAACTGGAATGCCAAGAATGGATGAATATCTAGATGAGAATTATCAAAATACAAAGAGAGAAGAATTGTACAATACTTATCCAATGTGTAAGGGAAAGAAAGTTATTCTTTTTGCGCCAACCTATAGAGGACGCAAAAGAGCCGATGCAAGTTATCCGTATCATATGATTGATTTTGAAAGATTGTATGATTTTTGTGGTGACGAATACGTTGTGATGTTTAAGATGCATCCTTGGGTGGACGAACCGGTTCCAATCAAGGAACATATGAAAGATCGTTTTGTTGATGTGAATTTATATCCAAATATCAATGATCTGTTTTATATCGTAGAGATGCTTATTACAGATTATTCATCAAATATATTTGAATTTAGTTTAATGAGAAAACCAATGTTGTTTTTTGCCTTTGATAAGATTCAATATTCTTTTTCCCGCGGATTTCACAGAGATTATGAGGAAGCAGCACCCGGAAAAGTATGCTATACATTTGATGAGGTAATGGACGCATTAGAAAAAAAAGATTACGAGTATGAAAAAGTTGAAGAATATGTAGAAAAGCATTTTGACTACATAGATTCAAATGCTTCTGATCGTGTCATAGATTGGATATTGTTAGGTAATATTCCTGAGGATATTAAGGAAAGTATCAAAGCAACAAGAAAAAAAGTAAAAAAAATGAAAAACATGGATTTTTCTTCATTAAAAGAAGAGGAATAGAGAAAGGCGGTAGAACATGAGTAACATAGCTGTAATTTTTGCTGGTGGAAAAGGTGTACGTATGGGATGTGGTATTCCAAAACAGTTTTTAGAGATTAACGGAAAACCAATTTTGGTGCATACATTAGAATTATTTCAAGAGCATGATGAAATTGATAAGATTTATATTTCAGTATTGGAAGAATACATTAAAAAGACAGAAAAACTTGTGAAAAAGTTTAATTTAGACAAGGTTGTAAAAGTAATTCCAGGAGGCGCAACAGCACAGGATTCTATCTATTTGGGATTGAAGGCTGTTGAGGCTGAAAATGATGGAGATTCCATTGTACTTCTTCATGATGGAGTACGTCCATTTGTTTCTGAAGAAACAATTTCGAAAAATATTGCCAGTGTAAAAGAAAAAGGAAATGCAATTACATGTACTGCATGTTATGAAACAATTCTTCTTAGCGAAACAGGCAATCATGTAGATAAGGTGCCATACAGAAAAGATACTTTCGCAGCACAGGCTCCACAGAGTTTCCGTTTGAAAGATATCATTAAGGCACATGATGAGGTTCGTGCAACAAACCCAACTTACGAAAACATGGTTGATTCATGCACAATTATGAAAACTCTTGGAAAAGAAGTGAACATGATTCCAGGAAACAGAGGAAATATTAAAGTAACAACTCCAGAGGATGTTTACATGTTCCGTGCACTTATTCAGTACAAGGAAAATGAGCAGGCATTTGGTATTGGTTTAACAAATGGTATTCATTAGTAAAAGAGGTAGAATATGTATAAATTAGAAAGTCCAGAGGACGAGGTATTACAGGAAGATTTGGAGAAGGTTGCAAAGAGTGAAGTGCCATTTTCCGATTTGAATGGAAAAACAGTATTTGTGACAGGTGCTACAGGTCTTATTGGCTCTCAGGTAGTAAAGGCAATACTTTGTTCCAACCGATTAAATGGAACGGATATTTCAGTCATTGCCTGTGTGCGTAATAAAGCAAAAGCGGAAACTGTATTTGAAAGTGTGCTTTCTGATGAGCATTTTTCCATTTATGAGGGAGATATAAATGCGGCTATTTCCTATGAAGGAAAGGTGGATTATATTATCCATGGTGCCAGTGCTACAAGCTCAAAATATTTTGTATCAAACCCTGTAGAGACGATTCATACAGCAATTGACGGTACTACAAATGTCATGGAATTTGCGAAAAAGAAACATGTGGAATCGGTTGTGTATTTGTCATCTCTTGAGGTATATGGAACACCCGCTGAAAATCAGGAAATGATTACAGAAAAGGACTACGGTTATATTGAACCATTAAGTACAAGAAGCAGTTATTCTGAAGGAAAGCGTATGGTGGAATGTCTTTGCGTATCTTACGGAGAAGAGTATAAGGTACCAGTTAAGATTGCCAGACTTTCACAGACTTTTGGTGCAGGTGTTGACTATTCAGATGGTCGTGTATTTGCAGAATTTGCAAGATGTGCTATTGAAAAGAAAGACATTGTGCTTCATACCACAGGAAAAACAGTGCGAAGCTACTGCTATACTGCAGATGCTGTAAAAGCATTGTTGTTTATTTTATTAAAAGGACAAAATGGGGAAGCCTATAATGTTACAAATATGAAGACTGCAATTTCAATCTATGACATGGGACAGCTTGTATGCGACACATTTTCAGACAGTGAAATTAAGGTGAAGGTAGAAATACCGGAGGATATTAGTTCTTTTGGTTACAATCCGGAAATGATTATCCGATTGGATAGCAGCAAACTTGAAAAACTTGGCTGGAATGCCGAAGTGGATCTTTCTGAAATGTTTAAGCGTCTTGTGAAAAGCATGTCAAAATAGAACATATAGATGTTTGAAACATATTTATCTGATCGAATAGAATGAAGAAATGGCACGAAACAGACTGTTTCGTGCCATTTCTTTTCTATATCGTAAGGAAAACTCTTTTGTTTAGTTTCTAAGTCTAGTTACTACCGAGAGCTTCTTTGATGACTTGGAATTTATTATTTGTATCTTCGATTTCTAATTCCAGGATTTTTTCAAAATCCAATTCCTTTGTTTTTACTACTAAGGTTTGATAAAGAATATCAAATTCTTTTTGGTTTTGTGCAAACACCATTTTCCACGAATATTCTTCAATGAGTTTAATACAAGCTTTTCTTCTTGCCAGTGTGATGTTTTCGAGTGTTGGTGATGTGTATTGAATTCCCGGATTGACAATCAAATGATTGGTGTCTTTAAAGAATTCAATAGGGTTTTTTGTTGTGTTCATTTTAGATTTCCAGTCTTTTATTAGTGGATTTTCCACCTGTTTTTGGTAGTCATCCCATAGGCAATAGCTATAACACATATTTCGTGCGGTATCCATATCTAACACTCTTACCGGTTTGATATTTAGCTGTGATACTCCTTCTTTCCAAGTGCCGCCACCCCACTTTTCAGGAACCAAGGTATCGGATTTTAGACTTACAAATACGTTGGTACCAAAATCAGTTAATACCGGCTGGTTATCTTTCATTTCCCAAGTGAGTCCTTCCGGACCACAGGTACCGTCACTTGTTGAGCAGTTAGCTTCAATTCCTTCCGGTGAATACAGCCAATTGACAAAATCAAGCATTCGTTCCGGATCCTGTGCGTTTGCGCCAATCATAAAACAGAAATTTGAATTGCCATCCGGTGCAGAACCTATAGAAAGACAGGTCATGTCATCAATAAAGACAGGACAATAACCTTTTCCGGCATCTAAATTTTCTTTTGAATGAAATCTTCCCGCCCCAAGCCAGTTCCATAGAGAGTAAAGCACGGTACCTTTTCGGTATTTTGCGTCTACATCTGTAAAATTTTGTGTTGGAGATTCTGGATCTACAAGGCCTGCCTGATTAGCTCGGAATAAAAAACGTAATACTCGAAGATATATTCCATCTTTATCTAAAAGGGATTGCATATCCGTACCGTCAACTTTGTATGCGAGAGTATTACCGTAAGTATATCCGTATAAACCAAGAAACGAATTGGCGTTTTGCATTGCCATACCATTGTCCCAATCTTTGAATAGGGAAAAACCATAATAAGTATTATCAGGATCCTGTTTTTCTGCTTCTTTTTTCATGTTAGAAAGAACCGGTATCAAATCTTCCAAAGTGCTTAGCTTTGGATAGCCAACAGCACCATAGAGATCCCAGCGAAGGCTTGCTTCAAATGTTGAATTGGTTGCTTCACTGGAACTGGTGGCATCCTCTAGTGTAATCTCACTTGGGATAGCCCAATAACCGTTTGTTTCCGAGATACTGCTAACTTTTTGAATTTGGCTTTCGTATTGTTTTAAATATGGATAATCATCAATTTTATCTTTGAAATCAT
>CADBNB010000264.1 GCA_902795895.1 uncultured Lachnospiraceae bacterium
ATGATGAACCAGGGTCAGCCTATGATGAACCAAATGTATGGTCAAAACAATATGCAATTTGAACAAATGAAACAAAAGTCTAAAACATTTTTAGATATTTTAAAAGCACCATTTACCGCTGGAACTACTTTCATAACCGAAAGCAACCATGTCACTAGTATTGGTTTTGTTGTATTGCAAGCAATTCTAGTAGCTATTTACGCTTGCATTTTATGTTCATCTGCAAATAAATTTTTAAGCATTAGTTCATTTCTTTATAGGGATGATACTTCCATTAATTACGTATCAGCATTTACATTAACTCTACTTGGTTCTTTAATTATGACTGCTGCCAGAACCGGTGCACTTACTATAGGAACATCGATTTTAAAAGGAAATGCTGATTGGAAGAAATGCCTATGTATTTGCGGTGTAAGAGCAACAAGCGTATCTGTATTATTAGCTGTAAGTATTATTGTTACTCTAATGAACTCTAGTTACGGTTCTATTGTATTTATCTTTTCAAGCATTGCCGGTATGGCATTTTCATTACCACATGTAATAGAATCTCTTGGCTTATCAAAAGATAAAGCTATATATTTGAGCATCGTAGTTACATTTGTACTATTAATTGTAATGTATATCGTGTTTAAAATTGGTTTGCCTTTGTACCTTCCAAAAGATCTTAGAGAAGGATTTAACGGTATTAGTTCATTTTCAAGATTTCTTCAGTAATTAATTATCCGAAAGGCCAATCAAAACATTTTTCTTTCATCTATTGAAGATAGATACATATATTCTCAAAAGGATCGTTCAAAAAACGGTCCTTTTTGTTTTGTTATGAATATTATTATTATTGCGGTAAATACTATCTTTGATACACAACACTTTTACTTTCAACACAAACTCAAGACTCACTCAAAATTCTTCCCAAAACACAATCTTTTAATCATTCCAATGACAGAAAAGGAGGTAATCATTTGCAAACATTATCTACCAACTTACGGGAAAACATGGATTTTTTTCAATCTTATTTTCAGATCGATATGGCATTCGACCTTATTTCAAGACCACTTATCATTGCCGGTACCCAGGCAAATTTATACTTTATTGATGGTCTTGTAAAAGACGATATTATACAACGTTTAATGGAATATTTCGTTTATGTATCCCCGAAAGAAATGGCAAACTCACCACAAGAATTATCAAACAGACTTCTCCCATACGGCTCGGTAGCAATCCTTACAAATATGGAAACTATCTCTAAAAATCTCCTGTCCGGACTATCTATTTTGCTGGTGGATGGCTTTGATGTAGCATTTTCCATTGACTGTCGCTCCTATCCTGCAAGAGGTGTCCAAGAGCCGGAAAAAGACAAGGTAATGCGCGGTTCTAAAGACGGTTTTGTGGAAACTCTCACCTGCAACACTGCACTTATCCGAAGAAGAATTCGAAGCCCCAAACTTCGCATGGAAATATTTGCTGTGGGAGACGTTACCAAAACAGATGTTGTTATAAGCTATTTAGATGACCGGGTAGATAAAAAGCTACTGAATGATATTCGTACCCGCATCCAAAATATCAAAATCGAAGCCCTCTCCATGAATCAGGAAAGTTTGGTGGAATGTCTCTATCGTCGCACTTGGATTAATCCATTTCCAAAATATAAGTTTACTGAACGGCCGGATACCGTGTGCGCCTCTTTGTTAGAAGGAAATATTATTATTCTGGTAGACAATTCCCCTTCCGCCATCATTCTTCCCACATCCATTTTTGACATAATCGAAGAGGCTGACGACTACTATTTCCCACCGGTTACAGGCACCTATTTGCGATTTTCAAGATTTATCACAAATATTGTAGCGCTGCTTCTTACCCCCACTTTTCTGCTACTGCTTAATCATCCTCAATGGATTCCTGCTCCCCTTTATTTCATCACCATAACGGATGATATCAATGTACTGCCCATTATACAGTTTTTGATTTTGGAATTTTGCATTGACGGACTTCGTTTAGCCGCCTTAAACACACCAAGTATGCTTAGCACCCCTCTAAGTATTGTGGCAGGTATTGTTCTCGGGGATTTTACCGTTACTTCCGGTTGGTTTAACTCCGAATGTATGCTTTACATGGCATTCGTTTCCATTGCCACCTATTCTCAGGCAAGTTTTGAACTTGGATACGCTTTGAAATTTATGAGAATTCTTCTCCTAATTGTCACCCAGTTATTTGGAATTATCGGTTTTGTACTTGGAGTTATCTTTGTTTTCATGCTTATTTTAACAAACCATACCATAAGCGAGGACAGTTTCGTATATCCTCTGATTCCTCTTCACAAAAATGCACTGCTACGAACTATTTTTCGGGTAAGCCTTCCTACCAGTGAAAAAAGAAAACATTAGATAAGCTCGCCAGTCTTTGCATTTCCTTTTTTTTCCATTTTCTCTAGTCTTTTATCTCGTTTTATGATAGAATATTTTATATACGTGGAGTGATGTACAATTGGGGGTTGTACATTACCGATAATGACTGGGGGGTTTTCTATGAAAAAAGAACAAAATTGCATTTTACTTGGAAGCTGTTTATTGGGCGTTCTATTTGCAGATTCGTATCTCATTGGTAATTATCCAAATGAGATTCCTTGGATTGTCTGCTGTTTGATTGCCACACTTGCAGTTTCCTATTTTTTATTTGATAACATTGTTTCTTACCGTCAATTTCTGGCGGAGGAGCGAAAAAATCAGCAAAAACAGTTGATGGAAGAAATGTTTGCAAAAATAGAAGCAAACACTTCCAAACTATCTGAACAGGAAGATGCCATTCAAAAGGCTGTTTGTTCCATGAACGAACAAATTGATACCAACTTGAACATTATTTCAAAAAGCCTTACCGATGTGACGGATGCCATCTGCAGTCTGGATCAGGGTGTGACTGAAAACATTGAAAATATTCAGAACAAGATTAATGAAATCGGTGACCGCAACGCTAAGATAGAAGTAAAATACGGACGCGAAAATACCAAAAGTCTTATGGTTTTCCAGCGTAAAGGACTTGAAAGTATCGTAAACGGTATGGAGGAAATGGTAAAAGAATTGACTTCAGCTACAGAAAAATCTCATACCAAATTGGATGAAATCAGGCTTTCTGTAGAACGAATGGACACTGCTATTGAGCATATTGAAATTCCAGCTCCTGTGGTAATGCCACAGATGATGCCTCAAATGATGGCTCCTCAGCCTATGGCACAACCACAGCCTATGGCTCAGGTACCACCTATGACTCCATCTGAACCAATGATGCAGACTCAGCCTTCAATGCCTGAAGAACCAGTTGTTGCAGCAGAACCAACCCCACAACCGGAACCAGAAGTTCAGACAGAAGTATTTACAGAACCTGAAGCTGAAGCTACAGTTGAAACCGAAATTCAACCAGAACCAACGGTTTCTGAAGAAATTGCGTCAGATATACCTATGGATATGGATATTCCTGTTGAGGCGGACATTCCTGCCGATATTGAACCGGATATCCCTATGGATGTGGATATTCCTGTTGAGGCGGACATTCCTGCCGATATCGAACCGGATATCCCTATGGACATGGATATCCCTGTTGAGGCGGACATTCCTGCCGATATCGAACCAGATATCCCTATGGATGTGGATATTCCTGTTGAGGCAGAACCAGAGCCTATTCCTGAACCTGAACCGGCTCCGGCTCCTCCGGTTAATGACGATCCTAACCACGTTATGACTCCTGAGGAAATTGCCGCTTTAGTTGCTGGTTCTACTCCAGAACCTGCTCCTAAACCTGAGCCTGCTCCGGCTCCTCCGGTTAATGACGATCCTAACCACGTTATGACTCCTGAGGAAATTGCCGCTTTAATTGCTAGTA
>CADBNB010000265.1 GCA_902795895.1 uncultured Lachnospiraceae bacterium
CCTTTAATACTTTCCTTTTAATAAGTAAATAAAGTACTGCTTAGTAGATGGTTTTACTTTAAATAATCTTCCTTTTTTGTTTTTCTTAAATGAGGAAGCACCAATTTTCTTCAAACTTTTTGCTTGTCTTAAATCGACAAAACTGAGTGATTTACAATTGTAAAATGCTTTTGATCCTACGGAAGTTATATTCTTTCCGATTACAATTTTCTTGATTTTTTTGCAACCGATAAAGGCATTATTTCCGATTTTTGAAATCGAACCGTTTATTTTGACAGTTCCTTTTAATGAGGAACAATTTTTAAAGGCATTGTTGCTAATTGATTTAACTGTAAATTTATAACCTTTAATGTATACATAATTCGCAACTGCAATTGATTTTGCTGATTTAGAATAACCGGTTGCTGTTACAGTACCTGACTTTCCGTTAAAAGAAAGAACTTTGTATTTTATATTCTTTACAGTATAAGTTTTTCCTTTTGAAACAGGAAGTGGAGTAGCTGTTGGTGTGACGTTAGGAACCGCAGTTGCTGTATGACCTGAAGTATTAGGATTTTCTGTCACGGTTACAGTCGTAGGGTCTTTTTCCTGGCTATTTGGTGTAGCGTTTATATCGGCTGTTGGACTGTTTGAAATACCTATAATGCTTACTTTAGAGGAAACAAATTTGTTATTTGCTGTATCTTCGTAATAAATACGGAAGAAGTTGTTTCCTTCGTGAAGTTCGATTTCATCCGTCTCCTTAAGTGTAAGATTGGCTTTAAGCGCTTTGGATGTAGATGAATTTAGTACTTCGCCTGAGTCCATAATAATTGAAAAATTAAAATCATCAAGATTTATTTTGGTACCTACATGGTCAGAGCCTTCGTATACAACATTTGTTAATTCTTTTACCGTGTTTGGAAGCCCATTAACGCAAATTGTGGCCTTCAAAGTTTTTGAATTAGACGCACCTTTGTAGATTACCGTTAAAAAGTTATTTTCATTACGTTTAATAACATAGTCGCTTTCTATACAATATAATGAAGTGTCTTTTACAATTTCTGTTGTATCGTTTTCTCTTGTAATTGTGACTTTGACATCACTAAGTGGTACTTCTGTAAAGCCTTCGTACGCACCTTTTCCAATGTATTCAGCACTAATACTCTTGACGTCAGATTGAATTCCGAAAATCGTAATGGTTTTTTCGAGAGATTTATATCTAATTCTTACATCGTTTTGACCAACGCTGATTTTGTATGTGTCTAACTCCTGGTTACCAACAATAAACTTGAACCCTTCGTCTGTAGCTTCTGGCTCTTTGAATGGGTTTATGTATTTAATATCTTCTAATGATAATATTGCAGATGCTGTTTTTTGGTTTGTTGATTTCAAAATATCACCTTCATTTAGGGTGATTGTTCCATCATCATTTGTTTTGTTACAACGAATAGTGAAGTCAGTTGCAACATCGGGATAACCGGTTGCTACAATTGTCCTTTGCTTTATTCCTGTTTCATTTTGGTTTTCTAAACTTATGGTGCATGTATTTGTACCTTCTTGAATAACGTTGTTAGGAAGAGTAATACTATACTCGTCAGGTGATGCATAACCAGTTTTTCCATTGACGTATGTGACGTCAACAATAAGCATATCGGGAGTGACTTTTTCTCCTACATTTAAATCTAATGCATGTTCTGAACTTGGACGAACATCATTGATGCTCTGAATACTACATTCTTTAACGTTGACATGGAATGGATAAAAACAGCCACAAACTTCTGCAAACAACAGGTATGTACCAAGTTTTGTAAATTCGATAGAATTATTATGTGAAACAATGTAATTTTTATCTTCGTATGTATAAACGAGCTGTTGACTTCTGTTTACAGAATCAGTGGTAGGAACCAGAATATGATAGTTATCTGGTTTGTTTGTTTGTCCAAAATCTCTGCCCGTAAAATACAAAGGACTTGGTGATTGTTTTGAATCGGACCCATCTTCGTTTAAGTGTGTAATTTCAATTACAAGTTTACTGTCGTATTCAAGAGTTGCAGAGTCATTATCATTTAAGTAGAGCGTTACGTCTGGAATAACTGTTGATAATGAATCGTAATTTGTATATTCGCAACCGTTGTCGATACACCAACCTTCATACATGGTATATGCAGTTATGATGTCATAATCTGTATCATATGCTTTTCCGGCACCATAACCATATACATGAGTGACACCAGGGTTTTCACTGCTACGACCGTAGGAAGAGTTTTCAATGTGCTGAAAATTTCTGTTTAAGAAATATATATTTTCGAAATTTAAGGAAGTTTCAGACTTGTCACCGTCCCCTCCTCCTAAAGGGAAATTAGTTAGTTCTTTGCATGAATCATTGTTGGCAAAAATAAGATTTGTAACGGTTGAGTAATATCCGAGTCTGTCATTGCTAGATGCGTATGTAATATTATTATGACCATCTCGATTATCTACTGAAATTAACAAATCTGTAATCTTACTATTTTGTATAGTTTGGTTTTCAAAAGTAACAGAGCTATATATTTCAAAACTAGAAATTGAGGCATGCTGTTGTATAGCACCTGTTGCAAATTTTGTACGACTGTTTATTGAGTCACTGCCTGAATTTTCTTCGTAGTGTCCAGAAATAACAAGGTTCTTGATAGAAGCACCACTGATAAATCCAGCACCAATATTATTTGATTGACCGTAAATGTTAATGGTGTTGTTTGAAGCGGTAAAAACCGTTCCAAATGTTGTAAGAGAGTTTTTAAAATTGATTACTGCATTTTCAGATCCTTCAAAAAGAAAACTGGAATTTTCTATTTGAGTATTTCCATTGAATGTTGTTTCAGTTAATTTAGGACAAGCTGTAAAGTTATAAGGTCCTTGAATGTAGATATTATTAGCTGAAAAGGTAAGCTTATCTAATTGACTACAATTGCTAAAGTTTGACGCGCCAGAAAAATAAATATTCGAGGCGTTAAAATTAGCTTCTGTTAACGCGGCATTTTCTGAAAAACATAAACCCTTAAAAATAAGATTTGTAGCGTGAATTTCTATATCATTAAGTGACATCCTTTGAAAACATTTTTCCTTAAGTGTAATGGTATCTGTATTTTCTATTTTTAATTTTGATGCATTAGCAAAAATAGTGCTAGCGTTGTCACCGATGGATGTATATCCTGCTTCAAACGTAATTTCTTGAATGTCAGGACCACTTACTATGTTTTTATCAAAATTGGCATTTAATGTAAAAGGCAAGTTTGACAAATTTGATAATTCTGATGAATAACGATCTTTGATTTCTTTCATGCTAGGAAATGTAATAGTTGAAGCTCCAGCAGCAAATCGGGAAATCGATATGTTTAAGTCTATAGAATGACTTTCCACAGTGTAAGTCAACGAAAAAAGGTGGCCTTTGTACTCAAGCGGTGATAAAACCTCTTGGGTAGAAGCTTTTACTTTTTTTGGTGCTTCAAACGGACATAATGTTAGTATGATTGATAATGTTAATAGAACACATAACACTTTTTTTACTTTATACTTCATTTTTTCACTCCTTATAACTTTGATGTTCCATCGAAAATCCCAATTTGGAAAGTTTCGATGCTGGTTTTCTTAGCATGAAATAAGATTTTAACGGAACATCAATAGAAACTTCGATAGGAAAAAGTAATCTTTCCTTTTCTTATATGTTAAGTATATTTACTTCCAATTTAGAATAAAATACCACCTAGACAGTATACTATAAAATTTCGAAAAACGCAATAATTTTGTAAAATATTTGCAAATGTTTTACAGTTGGAATGAAAATGGCTGGAAACCTTTAAAAACGTGGGTTTGGAAAAGAATATTTCGCGAAAATACATTATTTTCCAAAAGTCGAAGAAAGTCTTTAAAAATCATAAAAAGAGAAAAAATGGTTTAAATGTTACATAAGTGTTAAGAACTTCACAAAAAGAGAAAAATGTGATATGATAAATGGAAAATCATTACAATGATTTTTCGGCAATTCTGAGACTTAATTTGGATAATTGAGAAAAAAATCTAGAAATTATGGTATAAAGATTAAGGGAGAAGTTGTAAAAGGAGAGAGGATATTGTCTTATAATTTTAGAAAGATTGTAAAACCATTATTATCCTGGTATGACAAAAATGGAAGAAGTCTGCCGTGGAGAGAAGAACCGACGCCGTACCATGTATGGGTGTCGGAGATTATGCTGCAACAGACAAGAGTTGAGGCGGTAAGAGAGTATTACAAAAGATTTTTAGAAGCGTTGCCAAGGGTAGAGGATTTAGCAAATGCTTCGGAAGATGAGATTTTGAAACTTTGGGAAGGGCTTGGATATTATAATCGTGTCAGAAACATGCAATTGGCAGCAAAAACAGTGGTTAAGGAGTACGACGGCAAAATTCCTGCTGATTACGAAGTGCTTCTTACCTTAAAGGGAATTGGAAACTATACGGCAGGTGCCATATCTTCCATTGCTTACGGAAAACAGGTGCCGGCGGTTGATGGAAATGTGCTCCGGGTGATGAAGAGACTATCCGGAAGTTATGATGATATTTCCAAAGATAAAGTGAAAAAAGATATGGAACGGGAATTGCGTGAAGTTGTACCGAAACGCGCAGGTGCCTTTAATCAGGCAGTGATGGATTTAGGAGCCATGATTTGCATTCCAAACGGAGAACCACTGTGCGATAAATGTCCATTAAAAAAGTTTTGCGAAGCAAGAAAGCATGGAATACAAAACGAACTTCCAATAAAGGCGAAAAAGAAACCAAGAAAAATCGAGGAAAAGACCATTCTTATTTTGGAATGTGATGGAAACATTGCAGTGCGAAAACGTGCTGCAAAGGGGCTTTTGGCAGGACTTTGGGAATTCCCTTCTGTGGAAGGAAAAATGTCAAAAAAGGAATTGGAAAAAGTATTTTCGGAGGAAGGATGGCAGGTGGAGATTTCGGAAATGGGCGAGAGCATCCATATTTTTTCACACATAGAGTGGCATATGACTGGGTTTAGGGTGAAATTGAAGGAACAAATCCGCAAAGAGGAATACACCTGGGTTTCTGTCAGCGAGCTGAAAGAAAAATATGCCATTCCTACCGCTTTTCAGGCCTATACAAAACAGATACTTTGAGGTAAATGCACCCTTGGAATTCTTGTATAAAAAGCCTCAGAGTGAACTTTGAGAAAAATCGGTGAACCTTTAACCGTGACAGTTGCTTTTTTTAGTTTCATTTGTTATAGTATAAGTAGAACATAAAGACAGTAGTGAAATGTGTGGAGGTGGCGAGAGTGATTATTCAAGTAGATTTTAATAGCGCTGAGGCCATTTATTCGCAGCTGTGTAAGCAGATTATCATTGGAATTGCCAATGAAGAAATCAAAGAGGGCGATAATTTACCTTCGGTGAGAGATTTAGCGGAAGAAATTGGAATCAATATGCACACCGTGAATAAGGCTTATACCATTTTAAGGCAGGAAGGATATTTGAAAGTTGACCGTAGACACGGCGCAATCATTGCTGTGGAGGTTGACAATATGAAAGCCCAGATGCAGTTGGCAGAAGAACTTAAGATATCTTTGGCGAAGGCCATTTCGAAAGGAGTGCCAAGAGATGTGGCGCTTCAGATGGTAGATGAGATTTATGATTATTATCAGGGAAACCGTTGATTAGGGAGGAAATATGAAAGAAAAGTTTACGGAGAACGCAAAAGAAGTGTTCCGTCTGGCAGAAAATATTGCGACAGAGATGTCTTGCAATTATATTGGAACTGAGCATATTCTCTTAGGTCTGCTCAATGGAAAGGGAGTTGCAGCTACCACGTTGTCTGCAAATCATGTGACAGATGAAAAAGTGAGAGATTTGATGGAGCAGCTTCTTCAGATGGATGGCGGGGTGATGGTTCAGGATGCAAAGTTTACCCTTCGCGCCCAGAAAATTAAAGAAGATTGTGTACATGAAGCCGAGAGACTTAGAAGCAAATCGGTAGGTACGGAGCATATCCTTCTTACATTGTTAAAGGCTCAGGATTGTGTGGCTATCCGTTTGTTAAATACCATCGGTGTGAATATGCAAAAGCTCTACATTGATGTACTGACTGCAACCGGCATGGATATGAACAGTGCAAAGAATGATTACATGACTTTTAAGAGCAAAAATAAGGCGAAATCTACCACGCCGATGTTAGACCAGTTCAGTCGAAATCTTTCCGCTCTTGCAAGTGATGGAAGATTAGATCCTGTGGTGGGAAGAGAAAAGGAAATCGAGCGTCTTATACAGATTATCAGCCGTAGAACGAAAAATAATCCTTGTCTTGTGGGTGAGCCGGGAGTTGGTAAGACTGCCATTGTGGAAGGATTGGCGCAAAAGATTAGCGATGGAAGTGTTCCGGAAGTAATTGCAAACAAAAAAGTGTTGATTTTGGATTTATCTGCCATGGTAGCCGGTTCGAAATACCGTGGTGAATTTGAGGAACGTATCAAACGCGTAATCAAGGAAGTATCTCAGGATGGAAGCATTTTGCTCTTTATTGATGAGCTTCATACACTGATTGGCGCCGGAGGAGCAGAAGGAGCTATGGATGCGGCAAATATTTTAAAACCTGCACTTGCCCGTGGTGAGATTCAGATTATGGGTGCCACTACCATTGTAGAATACAGAAAATATATTGAAAAAGATGCTGCTTTAGAGAGACGTTTCCAGCCTGTTATGGTGGAAGAACCAACGGAAGCTGAAACACTAGATATTTTAGAAGGTGTAGTAGATAAATATGAGGAACATCACAATGTCACTATCACAAAAGAAGCTCTGGCAGCAGCCGTGAAGCTTTCTGTTCGGTATATCAATGACCGTTTTCTTCCGGATAAAGCCATTGATGTGATGGACGAAGCGGCATCTCACGCAAAACTTGGCAGTAGCGTAAAGAGCAAAGAGCTTATTGAACTGGAAAAGAAAAATGCCCAGTTGGATATAGAAAAAGAAGAGGCAATCATTGCGGAAGATTACGATGAAGCCATGAAAATCAAACAGGCACAGGAAGTAAACCGTGAAAAGATTGCAAAACTTATGGAGCAGGAAGAAAAAAATAAGCAAAAGGTGGAAGTTACGGAGTCAGATATTGCTAAAGTAATTGCTTTGTGGACGAAGATTCCTGTAGAGAAGCTTGACATGGAAGAGGCTTCGAAACTTCGAAATCTGGAAGAAAATCTTCATGCCAGAGTCATTGGTCAGGATGAGGCTGTGACTGCGGTAGCTAAGGCTGTAAGAAGAGGTCGTGTGGGACTTAAGGATCCAAACAGACCAATTGGTTCCTTTTTATTCCTTGGACCAACCGGTGTTGGAAAGACTGAATTATCAAAGGCATTGGCAGACTGTGTCTTTGGTACGGAAAAATCTATGATACGAGTAGATATGTCGGAGTACATGGAGAAACACAGTGTGTCGAAACTTATCGGTTCACCTCCGGGATATGTAGGGTTTGAAGAAGGTGGACAGCTTAGTGAAAAGGTTCGCAGACACCCATACTCAGTAATCTTGTTTGACGAGATCGAAAAAGCTCATGAGGATGTGTTTAACATTCTTTTGCAGGTGCTTGATGACGGGCATATTACCGATTCCCAGGGAAGAAAAGTGAGTTTTAAAAATGCAGTAATCATCATGACATCAAATGCAGGAGCAAGCAGAATTGTGGCACCGAAAAATCTTGGTTTTTCCACGGAAAAAGATGCAAAGGCTGACCATGAAAAGATGAAGTCCGGCGTAATGGAAGAAGTAAAACGTCTGTTTAAACCAGAATTTTTAAACCGTATTGATGAGACTATCGTATTCCATTCATTGGAAAAAGATGATATCAAAAAGATTGTGCGACTGATGTTAAAACAGCTTGGAAAACGCGTGAAAGAACAGATGCTTCTTGAATTGCAGGTGGAAGACGAAGTGGTAGACTATATCGCGGAGGAAAGTTTTGACGTAACATATGGAGCAAGACCAATCCGTAGAACCATTCAGACGAAGGTAGAAGACGCACTGGCGGATGCGGTTCTTGATGGAAAAGTGAAGGCAGGAAATACGGTTTCCCTATACATGGAAGATAAGACGATTTCTTTTAAAACATTATAGAAGCAGTAGCATTTTTCGACAAAATATTGTATACTAAAAGTACATATAGGATAAAATAGTTCAGTGGTATCTCGTAAACAGCAACAGAAGACCGCTACATTTCGTAGCAGATATTTGTTCTTTGAAACTGTTTCAGGGAACATGGATGAAATACAGGAGGAATATGGATATGGCAGTAGTAGAAAAGTTAATCCGTAAAGAAGATGATGGTACATTAAGTTTTGGAAATTACGAGTTAGCAGAAAAATCAAAGCTTTCTGATTTCAAATATCAGGGAGACACTTATAAGATTAAGACATTTTCAGAGATTACCAAATTGGAACGAAACGGAATGTTTGTGTATGAATCAGTACCGGGAACTACAGTAACAAACATGGTTTGCAAAGAAGACGGTATTGCATTCAATGTAGAAGGTAAGGAAGACGCACAGGTTACCTTGGAGTTAGAGCCTGAGAAAGAATATGATGTTTGCATCAATGGTAAAGACAGCGGAGTTATGAAGACGAATCTTGGCGGAAAGCTAAACATCAGTGTAGAATTAAATGAAGGCGAAAAAGTTGCAATTTCGGTAACTGCAAAATAGAATGCATGGCAGCCATTCAGGTATCTGGATGGCTGTTGTTATGTCTGTTGACGATGTACAGTGATGTTGATGATGGAAGAATAAGGGAGAATGAGGAAAGAATATGGCAAAGGCAAAGAATATATTTTTCTGTAAAGAATGTGGTTATGAATCTGCCAAATGGATGGGACAGTGTCCGGCATGTAAAGAGTGGAACACTTTTGTGGAAGAACCGGTACACAAAAAGACGGCATCCGGTGGAAGAATTCGGGGAGAACGGGTAGAACCGGCGAAGTTATCTGAAGTGGTAACGACACAGACCGCTAGAACACATATCGGCATTGGTGAATTAGACCGGGTGCTTGGAGGTGGCATAGTGGAAGGTTCTCTTGTGTTAGTAGGCGGTGATCCGGGAATTGGAAAATCTACATTGCTTCTTCAAATGTGTAAAGAGTTAGTAGAACAGAAAAAAAGTGTGCTCTATATTTCCGGAGAGGAATCTCTTCGACAGATTAAAATGCGTGCAGAACGTTTGGGAGAATTCAAAGGGGAACTTCTTTTAATCAGCGAGACAAATCTTGATGTGGTGGAACAGACCATTGATCAGGTGATGCCTGAGGTGGTTATTATCGATTCTATTCAGACCATGTTTAAAGAGGATGTAGGTTCAGCACCAGGAAGTGTAGGGCAGGTTAGGGAAACCACAAATACCTTGATGAATATTGCCAAAGGAAAAGGCATTTCCGTATTCATTATCGGTCATGTGACAAAAGAAGGAATGGTGGCAGGACCAAGAGTGTTAGAGCATATGGTAGATACGGTGCTGTATTTTGAGGGGGATCACAACGCTACCTATCGTATTTTGCGTGCGGTGAAAAACCGATTTGGTTCCACAAATGAAATCGGCGTTTTTGAAATGAAAAACGAAGGACTGGTGGAGGTTGCAAACCCTTCAGAATATATGCTTGAGGGAATGCCGGAAGATGAGGCAGGTTCCGTAGTTACCTGTGCCATGGAAGGAACAAGACCAATCATGGTGGAAGCGCAGGCACTTGTTTGTCAGACGAGTTTTAATCTGCCTCGAAGAACGGCGGCGGGAACGGATTTTAACAGAGTAAATCTTTTGATGGCTGTTATTGAGAAACGTCTTGGCATGCGAATGGGCGATTGTGATGCCTATATCAATGTGGCAGGTGGTATGAAAATCAATGAACCGGCACTGGATTTGGCATTGGTGGCAGTTATTCTTTCCAGTTACCGAAACCGGGCATTGCCATCTAAAGTGCTAGTGTTTGGTGAGGTAGGATTGACCGGAGAAGTCCGTGCAGTAAATATGGCGGAACAGAGAGTTTCAGAGGCAGCAAAGATGGGCTTTACCACATGTATTATGCCTGCAGTCAATTGCAAAAACATTAAGAATGATAAGATTAAAATGATTGGAATTCGAAACGTAAGAGAACTATTAGATTACATTTAGAAAAATATGGACAATGTATACGAAAGAAAGTGCTGACTTTCTACGAATGTGTGCATTGTCCATATTTGTTTTGTGTTATATAATGAAAATATTAAGCAAAAATTACAAAAGTGTGACAAAAGGAGGAAAAAGAAAGTATGAAACAGTACACGAAGCGTGCGGCAATTGGCTTATTATCTGCGGCTGTGATCTGTGGTGGTATTTTTGCTACATCGAAAGTACTTCCACTCAATAAACAGAATACAAAACTGGAAGTTGTAAAAAACACAGATAAAGTTGCTGAAACTGGTATTACAGTCCACTATCGATGGGAGGGAGAGGACACTCCACATATTTACTATGAAAATGTAGATGGAGACGGACAGAAAGTGATTTCATTTCCGGGCATTCCTATGAACAATACAAAGGATGGCTGGTATTCTTATACGATTGATGACGTGAAAAGTGCAGATTTGCGATTTACCATTGGTGATAGCTATACAACTGCATTTATGAACCGTACGGCAGGAGAATGGTGGTTTGACCAGGATGCCTGGTATGCCTATAATCCGGATGGAGAGAAGGATGAGAGCATTCGGTTGGCGGATAAGAAAACCATTCAAAAGCTTTCTACAAAGACAGCAGATGATGGAGATGGAAAATACAGCAAAGATAAGGTTACAACTACATCAAAAGACGGTACTACAACCATTGGTCTTGAAAAGATAGAAAATGTCAATCAGTACATTGGAACGTATGTAGTAAAACAGGATTTGGCAGCGGCAAAAGATGCGGATATCATTATTCATTACTATGCTGAAAATTCAGAAGTGCCAAGCATTTACTTCTGGAATGGCATGCCGGCAGATGTGCAGACTGTTTGGCCGGGACAGCCTATGACCTTAGAGGGTGATAACTGGTATCAGTATACATTTAAAGGTGTAGATAAAGTGAATTTCCTTTTTACTTCAGGTCTGACTCAGACAGAGGATATGACGCAGAAAAAGGGAGAATGGTGGTACAAAGACGGAAAATGGACACAGAAAAAACCGACCGCCTATGAAGAAAAGGAACAACCTATAAAAACAGTGACTTCAGACAGTTACGATTTCAGAGAAGAAACTATCTATTTCCTTATGACGACCCGTTTCTATAATGGTGATACGAGTAATGACGTACATTGCTGGGATGAGGGAAAAGGAAATGAAGATGATCCTGCATGGCGTGGAGACTTTAAAGGTCTGATTGAAAAGATGGATTATGTTAAGGCATTAGGTTTTTCTGCAATCTGGATTACACCGGTTGTTGAAAATTGCAGTGGACTTGATTACCATGGATATCATGCCATGAATTTCCAAAAGGTAGATGAAAGATATTTGTCAGACGGCGTATCTTATCAGACGGTAATCAATGCTGCTCATGAAAAAGGATTAAAGATTATTCAGGACGTTGTATTTAATCATACCGGAAACTTTGGTGAGACAACTCTTATGCCGATGTTTGAAAAGAGTGGAAATGAGAAAGACTACGGAGATATTAATAAAACTTTGATTAGAATTCCACAATCTGAAGGCGGATTACTACTTGATAGTTACGATGAACAGGGAAATATGAAAGACGATGCATTTGCAACATATCAGTACGAAATGAGACTTGCCCTTATGAAGGACACAAAAGACCCGGTAGTTATAAAGAATGGGAAGAAAGTGCGTAACGATCCGAAGACATTTTATCATCGCTATGATAAAACGTTTAGCTGGGATTACTATACCGCACAGTTGGGACAAATAGGAGGAGACTGTGTGGATCTTAACACAGAAAACCCAATCGTGGCAAAATACATTACAGACAGTTATTCGAAATATATCGATATGGGAGTAGATGCTTTCCGTATTGATACGGTAAAACATATTTCCAGATTAA
>CADBNB010000266.1 GCA_902795895.1 uncultured Lachnospiraceae bacterium
GCCTCCTCTGAAAATATACAACTTCGTCGGGTGTCATCTTTCTCTTAAGTTTCAGATACATGCCAGCTGCGTGATCATAAATCTCAAGATCCCTATGTCTGCGTTCTTCGGTTACTTTTTTATGGCTCACATGATTTTTGTGAATACTGTTCCCAACCTTGCAAACCGCTAAAATTCCTGTAAACACAGCTGCAGCGACCTCTTTGTTGTCATTGAGCTGCTTAAATATCTTTTCAACCTTCTCTTTTCTTTCCCTTCGCTTTTGCTCTTTCTTGAAATCTTCCATGCTAACTACTTCCATAAGTAATTCTCCTTTCTTATTTATCTCATAATAGTTAATGTAAAACATGCGAAAAACAAAAGAGACTGTTAAGCCTCTTTTGCGAAGTAGTAAAAACGCATCTCTTTGTAATATGCATTAAAGCTGCCATCTTTTGCTAATTTTCTAAGTTCGTTATAAAGTTTCTTCCTTTCCTCAAAATTACGGTCAAGGTTAACGATCACGCATTTTCCGTTCACGTCTCCTGAATATAATTTGATTGTAGTTCTTTCTCTTTTATCCTTTTTCTTTAAAATATTAAACATAGCTAACCTCCTAATTATTGTATAATGATGCTATTTTTCTCATAATAGAAGGTGTAAAACTTGCGGATACAAAAAAAAAGACTCTGCAGAATATCTTCCACAGAGCCTCCAATCTTAAACCTCGATCTCTTTAACTTGTAATTCACGAACTGCGTCTTCAATCTTTTCCAGTGTGGCGGCGATGCTGGCATATTTCTTTGCATCTACCAAATTCCCACTTCTGATTTGTTCATACATAAGTTCGCGATTATACCCCCTACAAAATCCTAAAATGGTATCAATATCTTTCGCCAAATAAACTTGTGTCATCATGTGACCGCCTCCTTATCTTTCTCATTACTTAACGTCCACCAGAACTTTCGATACCGCTTATAATAGTATTCTTTACTACACGGAATCTCCATCTGCATTTGTAAATAAGTGTATGATACCCCCTTTGTCACGGCAACGAACATGTATTTTGCGATAAATGGGTCTATCCGCATAATAATATCTTCAATCTGCCGCATCTTTGCA
This sequence comes from uncultured Lachnospiraceae bacterium, assembly GCA_902795895.1. Classification (GTDB taxonomy): domain Bacteria; phylum Bacillota; class Clostridia; order Lachnospirales; family Lachnospiraceae; genus CAG-411. The sequence continues at coordinate 1,102 of CADBNB010000266.1, forward strand.
TCAAGTTCATGAATTCTTACTGCAAGATTTCCAGTCGGGTCTGCCCATTCAGAACCCATCCGCAGTTTTACACGATTGGCATTAGCAATCAGAACACTTTCAAGGTTCTCCTTTGTTCTTCTCCATTCATCATATTGAAGGCAGTAATGCTTCAATTCATAGAACCGGTGCTTGCTGATCCAGTAAGGATTCTTCTTTGAAATCTTTGCTCTAACATTTGTTCCCATTTGCTTCTCCTCCATATAAGTATCCTGTTTCTTCATAAAGTTTCTTTGGTGAAACGTAAAAGTTAATCCTTCCTTTTTTAGAGGAAATATCTTTTACGTCCGTTACTTGTTTCCCGTTTCTTGTTGCAATACCTATTGGCAGCCACCCGGCAATTATCCCAGCACGAACCCAATAAGCGTCCTTTCCATACACCTTTGCTACGATTGAGATGGGGACTGAACCAGTAGCAAATTCTACATCATTCATACATTGTACCTCCTATTTACTTTTTGCATATCATAGGATAAAATATGGTCACCCGGGTACTTGACCTCTTTATACAGCAAAATAATCTGCATTTCAATGAATAAATGCCCTAAAAAGTTTGGACCCGAGATCATGGTACAAATACAACAAATATTTACCATAAGCAAAGGAGGTTTTAGTAATAAATGCTTATAAAATGCCCTGAATGCAATGAAAGTATTTCGGATAAAGCGATTTCGTGCCCTCATTGTGGATTTCCAATTGTGGACAACTCGAAAAGTTATCCACAAAAATCCACCGGGAAAAAATCAAGAAAGAAAAAAAGATTACCTAATGGATTCGGTCAAATTACAAAAATCAAGGGAAATTTAAGAAATCCGTATAGAGCAATGGTTACTGTAGGAAAAACCGAAGAGGGTAAACCAATATGTAAATTATTAAAACCCCAATCATACTTCAAAACCTACAATGATGCATACGCCGCTCTTGTGGAATACAATAAAAATCCTTATGAAGTTTCTAATGATATAACTTGTGGGGAATTATACGAAAAATGGTTGGCTGAGTATGAAAAGAAAGTATCTAATTCTTCACGCAAAAATATGGTTAGTGCATGGAGGCGTTCGGAAGAGCTAAAAGATGTCTTGATGCGGGATATAAGAATACGCCATTTAAAAGCCATAATGCAAGATCAAAATCTAAATACTCAAAAAAGAATGAAAGTGCTATGGAACCACCTTTTCGATTATGCGATAGAATATGAAATTGTGGATAAGAACTATTCCAGAATGTTTGGTGTTGGCGGAAAGCAAACAGTCGGTAAAGAGCATATAATATTCACGAAAGAAGAGATTGATACTTTATGGAAAAATAGAAACGATCAAATGGTTTCTATCATCCTAGTTCAGTGTTTCATGGGATGGAGACCACAGGAGTTGTGTGAATTAAAAATATCTGACATAAACCTACAAGATCAGGAAATTGTTGGGGGTATAAAAACCTCAGCTGGAAAAAAAAGAA
>CADBNB010000267.1 GCA_902795895.1 uncultured Lachnospiraceae bacterium
GAAAAATGAACAAACTACTCAAACTTATTCCTTTAGCCGCTGTTAGCGCCGGCTTATTCACCGCTTGTAGCGCCAGTGACAACACTATTTATATCTACACTCCACACGAAAGTAATCGTATTGAGTTATTTAAAACAGAATTAAGTAATCATTTCAAAGATTATAAAATCGAAGTTATCTATCAAGATACCGGCACAATTAAATCCAAATTAGAAGCCGAAGGCAAAGATATTTCTTGCGACATCATTGTTGGTGTGGAAATCACTAACGCCGAAATCATTTTAAATAATAATGCTGATGTTTTTGCGGATTTATCTAGCTATGATACCAGTATTTATATTGATCAAGTCCTTGAATATCAACATGATACTCAACTTTTAAATGGTCAAACTAGAAAAGGCCATAAAAAATATCACATCCAAGATAAAGAAGCTGGATGCATTATGATCAATACAAAAGTATTACAAGAAAAAGGTTTACCTGAACCAAATAGTTATCAAGATTTATTAAATCCTATTTATAAAGATTTAATTGTTATGCCAAATCCAAAAACTTCTGGCACTGGTTATTATTTTTATAACGGTTACGCTAGTGTTTATGGAAAAGAAGCAGCGGTTAGTTATTTCTCCGCTTTAAAAAATAATGTTAAAGAATTTACTTCTTCAGGCTCTGGTCCAACTAGAGGTGTTAAAAGTGGTGAAATTGCTATCGGTTTAGGTATGCATTTCCAAGCTAGAGAAGTTGCTAATGAAAATCCTGATGTGAAAATTAAGTGGTTTGATGAAGGTTCACCCTATTCCTTATATACCATGGCGATGGTTAATGGTAAACAAGACAAAAAAGGCGTTAAAGAAGTTTACGATTATTTCTATAACCATGTTAATAAATTAGATAATAGTAAAATTGTTCCAGAAACCATTTATAAAAATCCATTACCACCAGAAGTGCCAAACTGGGTTACTCCTGATAAATATACCGAAATGAAAGGATTGTTAGATCCTCAATATAAGACCGATCTATTAAATGCTTGGACTTGGTAAAATGGAAAACATTGCAAAAATTGAAGCTGTAAATATTAACAAAAAATATAATGGACAAATTGTTCTTGAAGACATCTCCTTTACGATAAATAAAGGAGAATTTGTCTCTATTTTGGGTAGTTCTGGATGTGGTAAAACCACATTATTAAAGATCATTATGGGTATTGAAAAACCAGATACCGGAGCTATTTTAAAAGATGGCGAAAATATCACTGATAAAAAACCAAGTGATAGAAAAATGGGTATGGTTTTTCAAAACTATGCTTTATTCCCAAATATGAATGTTTTCCAAAATGTTGCCTATGCTTTGAAAAGTCATCATGTTCCCAAAGATGAAATCAATAGTATTGTCGAAGAGGTATTAAAAATTGTTGGCTTATACGATTACAAAGATAAAAAGCCAGGCAAATTATCTGGTGGTCAACAACAACGTGTCGCGATTGCTAGAACCTTAGCCTTAAGACCAGAAATCATTCTTTTTGATGAACCAATGGCGGCATTAGATGCTGACATTCGCATGACTTTAAGAAAAGAAATCAAAAACATTCAAAAGCAATTTGATAAAACAATCATCTATGTCACCCACGATCAAGAAGAAGCTTTCTCTATGTCTGACCGTATTATTGTCATGAATGATAATCATATTGCCCAATACGATACTCCAAAAACTATCTATCAACATCCAGCGAATGATTTTGTGAAATCTTTCGTTGTCAAACACCTTGATGAAAAGGCAGACGCTATTTTAAAAAGCACTAAATAAGTATGGCTGAGAAAGAAAATCAGGTTATTCAAGAAAACAATAAAAAGGCAAATATCTTTGCAAAAGCCGGCTCTTTTTTGAAAAGTAGGCCTTCTATCTTTTTGCAATTTGCTCTTTTAATTATCTTTGCTTTATTCTTGCTCGTTCCTTTAGTGATTATTCTTACTAAAGCAGGTGGCAAAGACTTTGGTGATGTATTTTCTAGTAACCAATTTTATTCTGGTTTAAAGAATTCTTTGCTTTATTCTTTTGTTGGCGCGCTTATATCAACTGTATTAGCAACAATAGTGGCCTACTTATTATCTAGAATCAACATCAAAGGAAAGAAGTGGCTTGTTTTATGTCTCACTCTTCCAATGCTCATTCCTACTATTTCTATTGGTTTGGGTGTTAAGGAGATGTTTAAAAATACTGGTGTATTAAATCTTTTATTTGGCTCCACTTTTGATGGACTAGGTTATTTTGATTTAATTGTTGGCTCAGTTATTTTCTCTTTCCCAATTGCCTTTTTACTTATTTATGATGCTTTCTTATATGAAGATAGGAGCATCTATGATGCTGCTAATACATTAGGAATATCAAGATTTAGAACTTTCTTATCTTTAACTATTCCTTATTTAAGGACCGCTCTTATATCGGCTTTCTTCTCTGCTTTTATTTTGATATTTGCGGATTATGGTTTGCCTTTAGAAGTAAGTGGCAAGGTTGATACTTTACCAACTTTCTTATATGCTTCCATGAAAGGCTCTGATATCAATTATGGTAGAGCAGCGGTTATTTGTTTAGTTTTACTTCTTCCAGCAGTATTATCCTTTATTATTGATATCTTTAATAAAGAAAGTAGTTCAGGTACTGCTAAAGAAGAATTAATTAAACCATCTAAAACATTTACTGGTATTTCTTTAGGCGTTGTTATTCTTACTATTGTTTTATTAGCTATTCCTCAAATTGTCTTTATCTTGATGTCTTTTGTGGAATTTTTCCCCACTGATATGTCTTTTACATTTAGACATTTTAGTGATGCTTTTAATCCTAATAGTCCAATATATATTGGTAGTTCCTTATCTATATCCTTAATTATTGCTTTATTAGCAGGAATTATCGGAACTATATTTGCTTACACTAATGCATATTTATCAACTAGAGCCAAAGGCAATTTGAAAAAGCCACTTCATTTATTCTCAATTGTGACTTTAGCAGTGCCTGGTTTAGTTTTAGGTGCTGGTTATTATTTCTTCTTTAAAGGAACTCGTGGTGTCTTTTATGACACGATTTTGATTATTGTCATCGCTAATATTATTCACTATTTCTCTTCCCCATATTTAATGGCGAGAAATGCATTCAATAAAATTGATAAGAATTATGAAACTGTCGCTGATACCTTAGGTGTCTCACGTTTTAAATTATTTTTCACTGTGATGATTCCTAATTCTATTTCCACAATTTTACAAATGTTCTCTTATCTATTTATCAATTCCATGATTACTATTTCTGCTGTCATGTTCTTAATTGATCACCTCACTCCACCAATGGCGGTAGCGATTACAATCGTCGGAGAAGGGGTTGATAACTTAGAAAAGAAAGCAGTTATTTCATTCTTTATTTTGTTAATCAATTTATCCGCGAAGATTATC
>CADBNB010000268.1 GCA_902795895.1 uncultured Lachnospiraceae bacterium
AGGAAATTGCATCGCAATTTCCTATTACATAAAAAAGGCTGATGTATGAACCATCATTCATACATCAGCCTTTATTTTTTACCATTTTAACCTGTGTAATTCTCCCTCTGGATTTAAATCCATAAAATCATTCTGTCTAAGTGCCTCATAAAGCACGATAGCCGCAGAATTCGAGAGATTTAAGGAACGAATATCCTCAAACATAGGAATTCGAATACACTCATCCGGATGTTTTACTAAAATTTCTTCCGGAATACCTGCACTCTCCTTACCAAACATAATATACGCATCCTTATCATATGATACATCTGCATATGTATGTTTTGCTTTGGTTGTGGCATAAAAAATCTTCGCTCCTGGATTTTTCTCTAAGAAATCCTCGTAACACTCGTATGTTGTTACATCAAGTTTATCCCAATAATCTAAACCGGCACGCTTTACTTCCTTCTGGGTAATCTTAAACCCCATAGGCTCAATCAAATGTAGTCTGGCTTTTGCAGCCACACATGTACGTCCTATATTACCGGTATTTGCCGGAATCTCCGGCTCAAATAAAACAATATTTAACATTTTAATCTTCCTTCACTGAAATATCAACAGAAATCACTCTTTGATCTTCCATATTCAAAGGAACGCAAATATTTTGAGAAGCACTGGATGCAATTGCCATGTTTCCTACACAGACAGCAGGTGGTGTAATATCAATTCCTACACCTTTTGTGGAAAAAATCGTAGCTGCATTTCCCATAATCATATTTCCCAACTCACAAATGGCACTCATATGCAATTCATTTAACTCTGTAGTTGGCATCATACACATATTTCCTGCAACAAGACAGGCTACATCATTTGGAAAGGACATCATTACCTGTCCCTTCATCTCGCCTGTAATTCCAATCATAATGACAATTGTATCTTTATTAAACTCAGCCTTTCTTACCGTTGGTTTTCCAATGGATGTTGATATCTGAGCCACATCTTTTAACATCTGTGTTGCCGCTGATAAAAATGGATTTATGATTTCTGCACTCAACCCCGCCATACTTATGCCCTCCTCATTCTCGTATTCCCAAGAAAAAAGTCCCCCAACTTCTTTCTTGGGTCATTAGTATCACCTGTCAATACCACTAAATCAATTTTACCATATTTTAGAAAAAAAATCTATGCCTTTTTATGATGATTTACAAATCTTTCGATTCGTTCCAGGGCAACCTTTAGATTTTCAATGGAATACGCATAGGAAATTCTAAGGTATCCTTCTCCACATTCACCAAATGCACTTCCCGGAACTACAGCAACTTTTTCTTCCTCTAATAGTTTTGTAGCAAACTCATCTGATGTCATACCAAATTGTTTGATACATGGGAATACATAAAATGCTCCAAAAGGCTCAAATACCTGAAAACCAATTCTTCGAAGCTCAGAAATCAAAAATCTTCTTCTCTGATTATAAGCTTCTCTCATGTGTGCCACATCATCATCACCATTGCGAAGGGCTTCCACAGCGGCATACTGACTTGTAGTAGGTGCACACATAATGGCAAACTGATGTATCTTTAACATCTGTGAAAGAATCAATTCCGGTGCACAGGCATAACCAAGTCTCCATCCTGTCATAGCATAAGCTTTTGAAAAACCGTTAATCAAAATGGTACGCTCTTTCATACCTGGGAAAGATGCAATGGACACATGCTCTCCTTTATAGGTAAGTTCAGAATAAATCTCATCTGAAATTACATACAAATCCTTTTCAATAACAACATCTACGATTTCCTGTAAATCTTCCTTTGTCATAATAGCACCGGTAGGATTGTTTGGAAATGGCATAATAAGTACTTTTGTCTTATCTGTGATACGTTCAATAAGCTGTTCTTTTCTTAGTTTAAAATCATTTTCTTCTTTTAATTCAACTACAACCGGAACACCATCTGCCAATGTAACACATGGCAAATATGATACGTAACTTGGCATAGGGATTAAAACTTCATCTCCCGGATCTAACATAGCACGAAGTGCCAGGTCAATAGCCTCGCTACCACCGATAGTAATCATTATTTCCTTATTTGGACGGTATGAAACATGACAACGTCTGTTAATGTACTCAGACACTTCCTGTTTCAATTCCGACAAACCGGAGTTTGATGTATAGAAGGTACGTCCTTTTTCCAAAGAGTAAATACCTTCCTCACGAATATGCCAAGGGGTATCGAAGTCAGGCTCACCAACACCTAACGAAATGGCATCTTTCATTTCACTTACGATATCGAAGAATTTTCGGATTCCCGATGGTTGAATTGTAACTACTTTTTCTGATAATGGATTTCTCATGGTGTAATCAACATCCTTTCGTCATCTGAGCTGTCATCTGCTAATGGCATTCCATGTTCTTTGTATTTCTTCAAAATAAAGTTTGTAGATGTGCTTAACACCGACTCTAATGGTGAGAGCTTGCTGGAAACAAAATTAGCAACCTCACGCATTGTTTTTCCTTCAATCATTACACAAAGGTCAAACTCGCCGGAAATCAGATACACACTTTCCACTTCGTCAAATTTGTAAATCCTCTCTGCAATCTTATCAAATCCAAGACCTCTTTGTGGTGTAACTTTTACTTCAATCAATGCAGTAACTCTCTCACATTGTGAGTTATCCCAGTTGATCAATGTTGGATAACCACAGATAATCTTTTCTTTTTCCATAGCCTTGATTTCATTTTCAATCACATCTACGGTAGTGCCAAGCATCGCCGCTAAATCTACAGAACTAATTCTGCTATTTTTATCAATCACCTTTAAAATTTCATTTCTCATTTACTAACACTCCTTTTCCGAAATAATTCATCCGTCTTTGGTGGTTCCAATGAAAACTTTTCACCCTCACGAATAATCAATTTATCATTATTATCGGTGATTCTCCCTATCACCGCCGCAGGTATCCCCTGTTCCTGCAATTTTGAAACCAACTCTCCTCCATTTGATGTTCCTATGAGCAAACATCCCCCCGAGAAAAGCTGATAAGGATTCAAATCATAAAATTCACATATTTCTATGGTTTCCTGTCTTACCGGAATACTCGCCAAATCCACCTCAAAACCCAGGTCCTGTCCTTTGGCTATAGCCCACAATGCACCATAGATACCTCTCTCTGACAAAGCCTTCATATAGGAAACATTTTCTTTTGCGGCAATTTCCGCCTCATCAACAACAGATAAATGCTCTATCATCTTCTGTCCACCTAAAAGAAACTCTTCCGTGTATCGCTTCGTCAACTCTTCCATATGCTCGGCTGCCAAAATAGCAGTTCCTTCCATACCGATATACTTTGTAAGAACAAGTTCATCTCCCGGTTTTAGTTGACGTGCAAGGCTCTTGCAATTCTTCTTACACATTCCTACGCCAGTCAACGAAACAATAGGTCGGTTCACGGCATCTGTAACCTCTGTATGTCCACCAAGAACCTGAATGTTAAGTGTTTTACATACAGCTTCTATCTGCTCCATAATACGTTTTATGGCAATTTCCCGTTCTCTTGCCGGCATCAGAACTGTCACCATCACTCCAACAGGTCTCGCACCGCCTGCTGCCACATCATTGATTACCGCGTGAACTCCATAAATTCCAATCTCACGATCTGAACCTGTAATGGGATCCGTAGAAAGCACTACTACCTCATCATTTTCTGTTTGTATCGCTGCAAAATCTCCGGATACATTTACCGGAAGCAGCACCTCCGCTCGTCTCTCCTCCAACACTTTAAAAACAGATCTTTGAATGACTGTTTCTGTCACTTTTCCCAACTTCATTTATATCACCTATTCTCGTTCCACAGACTGTGGTATGTACCTCTACCCAACGGACTCTTCCGGCTCCTTTGTAACAACAGGAGCCTTTGTATGTTCAGGCCGCTTTGTAACTTCTGTTTTTTCTTTCTTACTATTATCCTTCTTATTGGTTTCTTTCTTACTGTCTGTTTTTTCTTTCTTCGAATCTTTCTCCTTAGGATTTTTGGTTTCCTTAGGTTTACTTGAAGAAGCGCTCTTTCCACCTTTTGTAACATAACGTGGTTCTGCAGCATAGTAGCTGTTGTTTACTTCTTCTTTGCTGACAACTTTACCGTCTTCTTTTACGATTTTCCAAAGTTTTGCCACATAACCAGTATGTGCCGATTGTGTCACTCGGAAATATCCTTCCGGCAAATTAGGATCTACCGTCACCTTATCTTCTCCCGGCTCCATCGTCTCTATAATCTCAGATTCGTATTCTACGGTTCGATGTTCCAAATCTCTTGTTTCCAAACCGTAAATATTGAAATAAATACAACGATTTGCTGTATATGCTTCCAAATAAATCGGCTTATCCAAACTATTTGTAAATATTAAATCTTTATTTCCTTCCGAAATAGCTGCATCCATAGATGCCTTTACATATCCTACGATCATGGAATGATTATATCTTTCATCCACCTGAAGCTCTGCCTTTAACAATGCATTGTACAAAGTTGTCGCTGCCTGGCAGACTCCTCCACCCACGCTGTCAACTACCTGTCCGTTTAAATATGCCTTAGATACTTTATATCCATTTTCTTCTGTAAATGGAACTAAATGTTCCGCTACCGAAAACTGATCTCCAGGATATATGGTATATCCGTTAAGCAGACGGGCTGCATTTACAAGGTTTTGTGAACGTGCGGCATCTGAACTTGCAAAACTGGTAGAAAATGCTCCAAGCAAACTTGGAGATTCTTCCAAATCTGTAGTCTTGTACTGTGGTGTAGATGCATTTACAATAGCATCAATTTCAATTCCGCCTTCAATCCACTGATTAGCGATAGCACGTATAATTTTCTCTACGGTTTCATCTGCCACTATCACACTTCCGTCAGTTTGTTCTTTGATACGGAATTTTCCATTTTTTCTGACATAAGATGCATTCTTAGCAATCACATCATATGCATCACACTGCTGTTTTACAAAATCCCGCACCAAATCCTTATCCAAATCAAAGGACAGTTCAAATTTCACATTATCTTTTTCTAATTTTTTTTGCTGTTTGAATCTGGCAATGATGTCCCCTTTTTTTCCATAATGCACTGCCTGACCTACAAACTTATCAACATCACATGAATACCCTAAATCCCCTAGTGTTATCTTTTCTTTCTTTTCGCCGATTACTAGGGTAACTTCCTGACTTCTTGCATTTTTTACATATTCAGAAAGCTTCTTTGTAGCTTTTTCCTCTGTCATGCCACTCATATTTAAACTACCAACATATATCCCGTCATCAATCTTCTCTGTCTTTTCATCAGCAGCTATGGCATGCATGGAACTACCCATGGTAAGGCACGCTACACATCCTAAAATCGTCAAAACGCCTTTGACTTTTTTATTCATTTTTATACCTATTCTGTCGCCAACTCTAACTATGGCAACACCTTTCCCTGTTTGACAATTCAAATATACTCCGTTATGATTACTATTAGGATTATGGTATCCCAACACCATAATCTATGATTATACTGTCTGCTACGTACTTTATACGATCACGACATAAGAACAGTAATTTATACTGCTGAAGAAAAAATACCTATCACCATAGTTAAGATAATGATACCTGCAATGACACCAACGACTGCTCTTTGTGCTTTTTTGTTTTGAAAAAACATACTATTACCTCCTTTTCGCACAAGGACATTACACTTATGAAAGGATTATGCCTTATGCCAGCGTTATTATTTTGTATTTTAGTTTTTATCGTTTTCCTGAAATATAAACTTTCAAAAGTCGAAACGGAAGAATCTCAACAGCTTGACGATTATCTAAGATTAGAAAGAAAAGCGTCGCTTCCTATCAGGAAAAGTCTAAAAAACCTATCATTTATTGAGTTGCCTTTGGACGAGCTTCCTTTTCATCCAAATCAATCTACAAAACTAGATAAGATTGAAAACCAGATGAAAGAACTATCCAAAGAAAAAATATGCAATTTGAGTGGTACAACCAACACAGAACTTAAGCTCCGATACGGAGCCGGAAATCTTGATGAACTTTCAGAATATGACGAAAACTTCGCCAAATTATTGCGACTTCTTGCTGACTGGAGTGAAGAACTATATAACCTCGGATTTGATGAGGATGCCGTTATGATTGCCACAACAGCAATTAACTATCAATCAGATGTCAAAAAAACCTTCACAACACTTGCGAGAATTTACAAAAAACAAAATCAAATAGAAAAAGTATATGAACTGCTTCCGATTGCTGAGGAACGCTCTCACACCATCGATCTAAAAAAAGCAGTATATGATGTGATAAACGAGTATGAATAGACGGGGTTATCCCCGTCTTATTTTTCCATACTGAAATATAATTCCATCAATCATCTTCGACGCTTGACTTTTCGTCAGTTCATCTATGTTTGTTGCCTTTCCGTCAAACAACATCTCAACTTGTATTTTATGATATTTTATCAAATCATTCAAGTAATTTTTTTGAGGAATCGTGATTGGTTCTTCCTTCTTAACCTTAAACTGCATCTGTTTTGGAACAAATGCTTCCGGTGTGGTTTCTTCATATTGTTCCAACATCTTTAAATACACCAATGCCGTAGTCTGTGCATCCTCATATGCACGATGGGCTCTAGGATTTTGCACGCCAAAATATTCACTGACAGAAGCCAGATTTTTCTTGGGTAACTCCGGTACCAGTTTTCTCGCCAGAAGCATGGTATCAAGACCATCTTTTTCAAAACTAAACTTTAATTTTTTTGCAGCTACCTTTAAAAAGGAATAGTCAAATTTCAAATTGTGACCAAGAAGCACTTTTTCATCCCCGACAAATTTCAAAAATTCTTCCATGACACTGGAAATATCATCTTCCTCTTCCACCATTTTATTATCAATTCCCGTAATATCCGTAATACGGCTGGAAATATATACCGGTGGCTTTACC
>CADBNB010000269.1 GCA_902795895.1 uncultured Lachnospiraceae bacterium
GTTGGTTCCTCTGCCTCAATCGCCTTAACAAGTTGTCCGATTTGCAATTCAATAGCACGTCGAAAACTTGTAGCATACGTCACGTAGTCCAGATATTTTGTTTCTGCACGCTGTTTCATCTCCAACTTTTTTAAGAACGTATGCATTCCTTCTTTCGTCAGATAAATGCCTGGTTGCTCTAAATCCTGATAAAATTCATCTATAGAAATCTCATTTCCATTTACCAGACTCATAATGGTAGAATCAACAATCACCGGTCTCCATTCTTCCATCATATCACTTGCCAATGTAGGATGCCGTTCCCGATCCTGATGCACAAAACCAAAATATGGATTTAACCCCTTATTTTCCAGTTTTCCATAGATTTCATTCATCAACAAAGAATAACCAAGACTCAGCATAGAGTTAAATGCGTCTCTTGGTGGTCGTCTGGTTCGCTTCGAAAATGAAAAATCTTTTTGTACCAACTTTCCCAAGCCTTTAAAATATGCTCTTGCTCCCATTCCTTCGTAACCAATCAACTGTGGAATATCCTTGCTATTTCTTATTTTATGCTTTGCCTGTTTCAGTTCCATCCTTTCCTGATTTACATTCTTCTCAAGATTTCGTTCATAACGTTGCAGCAGTACTTCCTGATTATGTAATTTTGCCTCCATAATTTCCTTTCCCAGCTCCAACGCAAATGAAGTATGATACAACTTTGCCTGTTGTCGCTGCCGCTCCACAAAAACATGACTGGTTGACTGCAATTTTCCAAAATACTTTCCATGAGAAGAGAAAAATGACACCGGTATCCCCTTTTGCAGACAAGCTTCCACACATTTGGTTGTCATCTGACTTTTTCCCAACACGTTGATACTTTCTAATGTTTCTAACGGTATCGAACGGACACCATTATTTTTCTTTGTTTTTACTTTGACACAATTTTGTTCCACTGAAATCTCAGCTCCATGCTCTGTTACATAAAGAATACTCATTCTTCTCCCTCCATCCGCTAATGGCTTTTCCCCTAATATTCTGACACTTACGCTTTGCATACCGGACATACAATGATTGCCATACTAACCCTCTCTTTTTTTACAATGAACTATTCTACCAACAAAAGGTAATGCTTTTGTTTCTAAGAAGCAATCAAAGTACTGTATTATTAAAATGATTTTCTTTTTTGAACAACTTTAGTATAACAAAGAGTGACAGTACAAACAACGGAATTGTTTTTCGAAGAATTTATTCACATATTCATAACATTTTTCACTATTTATATATATTTCATTCCTATACAATCAATTTATTTACACAAAAAGTAGGTTTTACAGAAATTTTCCATAAAACCTACAAATAATATTTTTATATGAACTTGTTTTTCTTCATTTGCATATCAAATAACCAGAATACTTTTATCTTTCAACGTTTTTTACTTTTTTGTATTCATACCAAACCGACTTAACTTGTTCCACGTTTAAACTTGGAACCGTGTTGGTAACTTCATTGATTGATGTTTCTTCGTCTCCTATCATTTTGATAGACATTTCAATTAGAAATGGCACAACTTCTGTGCGTCCCTCTACCAATCCGGCTTCCCGTCCTTCCTGGTAGCGTTCTTTTTCAATTTCCCACAACAGAGACACTCGCCTCATTTCTTGTTTAATCGAATTTCATCTACGTTATGCATTAGCTTCCTAGCGTATTCAGACAGTCCTCTCTAAGATTTTGCTTATCAATAAAACAATACCTGCTATTTTTTATTTTAGGTAATAAGCAGGAATTAATCTTAGAAAATAGAATGTCGCAAAATCCGCAACAATAGAACTATAAGAATTTTTCTGCTGGTCTTTAGATTATCACTATTTTTTCGTCAATTCAATTAGAATAACAACTATCGTCCCCTAGCGGGGTCTTATATTTCTCAATTCTGACGGTTACACAATCACAAACATTATTTTCCAAGGGTTTTCGTCCCCTAGCGGGGTCTTATATTTCTCAATTTGATTGGTTAGATTTAAAAGCTGTGTTTGACGAATTTTCGTCCCCTAGCGGGGTCTTATATTTCTCAATTTACGGAGCAGATGAAGTAAAAAGTGCTATTGATAAGTTTTCGTCCCCTAGCGGGGTCTTATATTTCTCAATAAGGA
>CADBNB010000270.1 GCA_902795895.1 uncultured Lachnospiraceae bacterium
ATTCTTTTGAAAATTATCAAAAAATTGTAGAGTACGAACGGAATAAAGCAGAAATTGAAAATCAGGAACTGAAGAGTGAACTTGCTGAAACTCGAGAAGAAAAGCAGCAACTTCAAGCAGAGAAACAAGAACTTCAAGTAGAGAATCAAACCTTAATTCTGTTATCGATTGAAATGGCTCTTAAAATGACAGGTGATGAGGAATTATCCATAAATGAAGTGGCAGAAAAAGTACCAAATCTTACAGTAGAGGAAATCAAATCCATTTGGGATGAGTACAAGAAGAATAAAGACATATAATTGTATGTGGTGAATTAAATAATGAAAGTGAGAGAGTAGGTTTTGCGGGAGTGTCCCGTGAAACCTGCAGATGGTTCTTTCAGCGTAAATAAGTATTACACCAGAGGATTAGAACTAATCAGCGTAGATATTTCAGATGATGCCAAAAAAGAATATACGAAAAAAACGTATATTCAGGACGGACATGGTTCAGTCACAGCTTTATTAGAAAATAAAGACAATAAAAACAGCATTACAGATACATATTGTTATGATGCTTATGGTAACCTGTTACAAAAAACAGGAGACACAGAAAATGATTATCTGTACACAGGAGAGCAGTATAACGCAAATAAAGGAATTGTTGTACAGACGTTAATTACATGTACGGCAACCGCGTTATTTGGAAAACTTGCTGCCAGTATATTAAAAGTAGTTGGAATAGCTCAGGATACAATTGGATTTGTGGCTGGCGGCATGACAAACCTGCCATGGTGGTAGAGTTAAAGTGGAATAAAAAGTGCGAAACAGCCTTGGATCAGATTAGAGAGAAGAAGTATGTGGAAGCATTAAAAGGCTATAAAGGAGAAGTAATTCTAGTAGGGATAAGTTACGAGAAACGTTCTGAAAATAAGGAACATGCATGTAAAATAGATAGGGTTGTATTGGAAAACTAGAGCTTAATGTATGCAGGATTGTCAAATGTAGTTATGAAAACTAAATAAAATTGCTTAAAAAAACTGCCCCTTTTTTCATTGAAAAAGGGGTGGTTTTATTATACAATGATAGGGAGTGTAGTTTTAAATAATTATTTTAGAATTACAATTAGAGGATTTTTTACTGGCACTGATGTGTCAGGGTGAAAATTTGAGTATAAGATACAAAAGACGTGTTTCAAAATATGTTTTCTCGAAATGCATCTATAAACAGCCTTCGAGAGTACATAAATACCTATAGAAGTATTGAAACGTGATTGAAATAATAAGATGATTTGATTTAGGAGGAAGAAAAAATGAGTTTAGTACCTTACGTAATTGAACAGACAAGCAGAGGAGAGCGTTCTTACGATATTTATTCAAGATTATTAAAGGACAGAATTATTTTCCTGGGAGAAGAAGTAACAGATGTTTCGGCAAATCTTATTGTTGCACAGATGTTATTCTTAGAGGCAGAAGATCCAGGAAAGGACATCAGCTTCTACATTAACAGCCCTGGTGGTTCTGTAACAGCCGGTATGGCTATTTATGATACAATGAACTTTATTAAGTGTGACGTATCTACAATCTGTATCGGTATGGCAGCCAGCATGGGAGCATTTCTTTTATCCAGCGGAGCAAAGGGAAAGAGATATGCATTGCCAAACGCTGAGGTTATGATTCATCAGCCATCCGGTGGCGCAAGAGGACAGGCAACAGAGATTCAGATTGTTGCAGAAAACATTTTAAAGACAAAGAAGAAATTAAACGAGATTTTAGCTCAGAATACTGGAAAGCCAGTGGAGCAGATTGCATTGGATACAGAGCGTGACAATTACATGTCAGCGCAGGAAGCTATGGAATATGGTTTGATTGATAATATCATTTCAAAGCGTCAGTAATGAAAGTTATATAACGGAATATGAAAGTTATATTCCGGAGAAAGGTGGTAAAACATGTCAGGAAAAGACGATAACAAGACGGTTCGTTGTTCATTCTGTAAAAAGACACAGGATCAGGTGCGCAAGATTATAGCAGGACCGGATGTTTATATATGTGACGAGTGTGTAGATATCTGCGCTGAGATTATGGAGGAAGAATTCCAGGATTTTGGCAGGGATGATACAGAAATCAATTTATTAAAACCAAAGGAAATCAAGGATTTTCTTGACCAGTACGTAATCGGACAGGATGAAGCAAAGCGTGCCTTGGCAGTTGCTGTGTATAACCACTACAAGAGAGTAACGATGGAAAAGAGCATGGATGTAGAGTTGCAAAAGAGTAACATCATCATGGTTGGACCTACCGGTTCCGGTAAGACTTACCTTGCGCAGACATTGGCAAAACTTTTAAATGTGCCATTTGCCATTGCAGATGCTACAGCACTTACAGAAGCCGGATATGTTGGTGAGGACGTAGAAAACATTCTTCTTAAGATTATTCAGGCAGCAGATTATGATGTAGAGAGAGCTGAGTATGGTATTATCTACATTGATGAGATTGATAAAGTAACCCGTAAGTCTGAAAATACATCCATTACCCGTGATGTTTCTGGTGAAGGTGTACAGCAGGCATTGCTTAAAATATTGGAAGGTACCGTTGCAAGTGTTCCGCCTCAGGGAGGAAGAAAGCATCCACATCAGGAGTTTATCCAGATTGACACTACAAATATTTTATTTATCTGTGGTGGTGCCTTTGATGGTTTGGAGAAAATCATCGAGTCAAGAATCGGTAAGAAATCTATTGGTTTTAATGCTGAAGTTGCAGAATTTGACAAGAAAAATGTGGGTGAAATGTTTAAACAGGTATTGCCACAGGATTTCGTTAAGTTTGGTTTGATTCCGGAGTTTGTTGGTCGTGTGCCAGTAAGCGTAGGATTGGATTTATTAGATGAAGATGCATTGGTTCGTATTTTGACAGAGCCTAAAAATGCTATCACAAAACAGTATAAAAAATTGTTCGACATGGATCATGTGGAGCTTGAATTTGAAGAAGATGCAGTGCGTGCCATTGCTCAAAAATCAGTAGAGCGTAACACCGGTGCCAGAGGACTTCGTGCCATTATGGAAGCAACTATGATGGATACTATGTTTGAAATCCCTTCTGAAAGTATGGTTCGTAAGTGTACCATTACAAAAGAAGCAGTAGAAGGAACAGGAAAGCCTGTTTTGGAATATGCAAGCGAGGAAGAAGTTAAAAAGAAAAAGAAACCAAAGACGGTTCGTTTAAAAGATGACAATGAAATCGCATAATATTTAAAATTTATTTAGCACATTCATCCTGAGACTTAAGTCACAGGTGTTTTGTGCCAAAGCAAAAATAAGCCCCACTTGTATGGTTCACCCTTCAAGTGGGTATCTTTGTCTAAATAGGAGAGAGTGTGTATTGAGTACGATAGAGAGAATATTGCCTATTGTGGCGTTAAGAGGAACAAATGTATTACCTGGAATGTTGATGCATTTTGATGTAAATAGAAAATTTAGCATTGCTGCGGTGGAACAGGCCATGTCCGGTGACCAACTGTTATTTGTTGTTGCGCAGTTGGACGAAACAGTGGAAAAACCGGGACTTATGGATTTGTATGAGATGGGAACCATTGCCATGGTAAAGCAGATGATTCGTATGCCTGGTGGCGTGATTCGCGTAATGGTTGTTGGAGTAGACCGTGGGTACCTTGCCTCA
>CADBNB010000271.1 GCA_902795895.1 uncultured Lachnospiraceae bacterium
AAAAACTATAATTATTACACCCTAAACAAGCTATCGGGTCAATGTCATATAAGCAGTCATATACTTTATTCGTAGTTCCATATTTTTTTCCTTTATATTGATAAGTAGGATATCTTTTGGCATAAATAGAAACAGCATAGTGGCTTAATTTCAAATCCTTACGGACACCACCGGCACCGTTTACTTTCGAATAAAAATCAGATAATGTATTAAGATGTGCATGATAAAACATATAACTCATGTCAGTAACTTTAGAAGTGTCGAAGTGAGGAAAATCACCATTTATATAAAACTGTGCATCTTCAAACATATGGCTCATATTTGTTACATTTTTCGAATCAAAATGACGTAAGAAAGTAATTACATTTTCTGAATATTCTGTTCCTGTAGTTGTCATTGTGATACCGGCAAACATATAGCTGCTATCTTCAGGAAGATACGTGTTTTTTGCATCACTATAAAAATAAATACGGTTATCCGTTCCTTTCCATACAAGCAGATAACTGTCACATTTCTCTTTATCGGAAAGGTCATAGACTTTCATATCTTCCGTAGGAGGTGTGCCTGTAAATACCATTGCCACAATTTTATCATCATGCTCTGTAAGTCCTTTATTTGAGCTGGAAATCTTTTTCATGGCAAGGTTAAAACTTTTTCCGTCACCTTTAATATATACTGCTTCTTTATATGGTATTTCTTCGCTATATGCTGTAGGATGTGGAGTCGAATGGAATACGGAAGTGATATCTGTCTTTGGAGTTGTTGGAGTGATACCGGAAGGTGTAGGCACGGAAGTAGTCTGAGAATTATCTGTTGATGCAGATGGAGTTGCTGTTGTTGTGGAAACCAAAGCATCCTCTAAATAACTATCTTCCAACTGATTTGATTCTGATAAGACACGAACGGAAATCTGTGTGATATTCTTTGCATAATCTGTAGCAACAAACTGATAAGAACCTGCTTCTGTTAATGTAAATGTTGCTGTTTTACTTTTAACCGGATAGGTCACTACACCTGCTCCCGAAGAAACAGATACGGTTTTGATTTTATAATTATCTTTAAAAGTTACCGTCTTTGGCTCGTCAAATACGTTATAGGTATCTCCGTCTATGATATCAGAAGTAGTAGGTTTACTCTTATCCATATACACCCGAATTATTTTTGTCTGTTTATTTTTTAATGTAACGACAATGTTATATACACGATTTTTGTTTTCATTGTTAATCTTTACAACGGCTTCATTCTTTTTTACTTTTAAATTTTTACCGTCTACGGTTACTTTTTTAATTTGTTTTTCTGCACTTTTAATGGTGTAATTAAAGGTCTTGTAATAGTAATAATTATTATACCGAACATAACCTTTTTTTGTTTTTTTATAACCATCTTTATGTTTGTAATACCCTTTATATGGTTTGTAATAATATTCACTTGTATCTTTTGCTTTATCAATATTGATTGTTTTTACGTTTTTTTCTTTATATATTTTTTTCTTAGTTGATGCCTTACCTGTAATGCCATTGCCATAAAATACACCAATTACCAATGTGGCAAGCATCAGGTAACTCACCGTTTTTTTCCATATTTTTTTCATAAAAATCACTCCTTATCTACATTTTGTTTTTGTTTTCTTTAAAACATTTACTTTGTTCTCTCTTTAATTATGAGAGGATTTTTTAAAAATCAAAAAAAATTTTTTCCCTCTGTAAGCAGCTTTGCTGTTTACTCTTTTTCCTCTTTGTTTTACCCCCTCCTATCTTCATTTCTACATCATGTTTTACTCCAACCATCTTCCTACCCTCACTATTTTATTTTACAGGAATTGGTAATTTGATGCAAGGGGGAGAAATAATCCCCCCTATATTGAGAAACCTACTTACAATCCACGAGTTTTATGGTATACTTGTAGTTAAGTATTAGACCTTGATTGTGGGTAACGAACATTAATTATAGATGGGAGTGAAAAGGATGCATAATAATATAGCAAGTGGTATAGATTGTTTTGAAGAAATACGTAAAGATCGTTTATTTTTCGTAGATAAAACACCATTTATTAAGGAATGGTGGGAACACAAAGACCGTATAACTCTAATTACCCGTCCACGTCGATTTGGAAAGACCTTAAATATGAGTATGTTGGATTGTTTCTTTTCGGTTCAATACGCCAATCGTGACGATTTATTTGAAGGTCTGTCTATCTGGGAAGAGGAAGAATACAGACAGTTGCAGGGAACGTATCCGGTGATTAATTTGAGTTTTGCTGATATAAAAGCAACTACTTTTGAAGAAGCCAGATTATCAATTTGTCAAGTATTATCCGATATCTATAATAATTTGGACATGTATTTGAAAAATGCCAATTTGTCAGAAAAAGACACTGGTTTTATTAATGAAGTAACACGGGAAATGTCAGATGATGTTGCAAAAAGAAGTTTAAAAAAATTATCTTCCCTTTTTGAAAAAATAGAAAATAAAAAAGTGATTATATTACTGGATGAATACGACACCCCTCTTATCGAAGCATACACTCATGGCTATTGGAAAGAAATGACAGAATTTATGCGTGGATTCTTTAATGCTACTTTTAAATCAAATCCAAGTTTGTATCGTGGAGTAATGACAGGAATTACCCGTATTAGT
>CADBNB010000272.1 GCA_902795895.1 uncultured Lachnospiraceae bacterium
TGATGCATTTTCAAGAGCGCAGGAGATTGTGGAAGTGTATTTGCCGGAAATCGAAGGACAGAAAACTTTGATTGTATCGGAGCCTTTTTTGATTGAGACCTACAAAGAAAAAATCGAAATCTTAAAGAAGGATTTTGACGGAGCAGATGTGTATTCCATGGGAAATGCCACTTATGACGAGGCTGTAAAGATTGCAAAAATGATTAGCGTTGAAGATTACAAAGTAGTTGTAGGAATTGGTGGTGGAAGAGTTTTGGATACCACAAAATATGCGGCGCATGTAAGTAAGGCGCTCTACATTTGTCTTCCAACTACATTAAGTAACGATTCTTTGGCATCACCATTTTCCGTACTTGAAATTGAGGGAGCTCACAGAAAGACACTACCTTGTAAAATACCGGCTGCAATTGTAGTAGATACGGATATGATACGAAATGCCCCGATTGGACAGACTTTATCCGGTATCGGCGATACTCTGGCAAAGCATACGGCATTGTTTGACTGGAAACTGGCGGCTGAAAAAGAAGGAAAACATGTGGATGATTTTGCCTATGCTATCGCAAGAATGAGTTATGATTCCGTATTTCACTGCGATGAGAAAGATATGAAGAGCAGAGTGTTTATTCGTATTCTTTCAAGAGCTTTGGTTATGGGTGGCCTTGCTATGGAAATTGCAGGTTCTTCAAGACCATGTAGCGGAAGTGAGCATTTGTTCTGTCACGCATTAGAGGAATATTATCCACAAGTGAAGATTTCCCATGGAATCGGTGTAGCGCTAGGAAGTATTGGTGCCTGTATATTCCAGGGAAGAGATGAAGAACAGCTAATAAAGGTGATGAATACTTATGGAATTGACTTAAATCCTGAAAGTTACGGCATAACAAAAGATATTTTTGCAGATGCATGGCAAAAAGCATCCGGCACACGTCCGGGAAGAATCAGTGTTTTGGATGATATTGCATTGGAACGCTCATGGTTGGATGAGATTTATGATATCATGAAAGAGAAAGGTGGAAAAAAGAGTGAATAAAGGCTTAATATTTGATATGGATGGCACATTGTGGGATTCAGCGGAAAATGTGGCAAAATCCTGGACTGAGACAGTACAAAAAGAAGGGTATAGGGATTTAGTCATTACAAAAGAAGCTATTATGTCTCAGATGGGAAAGCCTATGGATGAGCTTGCAGCGGCTATTTTTACAGGATTTGAAAAAGAAGAGTATATGCGACTTCTGGACATATGTGGAACGGAAGAAAATGAATATCTTATAAAGCATGGAGGCATTCTTTATCCTAATTTGGAAGAAACCTTAAAGAAGCTTATGAACATGTGTGATTTGTTTATCGTAAGTAACTGTCAGAGTGGATATATTGAGGCATTTTTAGAGCATTATAAATTCGAAAAATACTTTAAAGATATCGAATGTTATGGAAATAACTTAAAGCAAAAAGGAGAAAATATTCGATTATTGGCTGAGAGAAATGGACTTACAAAAGCGTATTATGTAGGTGACATTCAGGGAGATTATGATGCTACCATGGAGGCAGGATATGGATTTATTCATGCAGCTTACGGTTTTGGTTCGGTAAATGCGGATGTTCCAAGAATCAATGCGTTTGAAGAGTTGCCGGAACTGTTAGAAACAATTGGATTTTAAAAATGGAGAAAAAGATATATGATACAGAGTGTAAAAAGTAAAAAGCGAAAAATCATTTGTAGTTTTTTAGAATATTATTATTGGGTCATTTATTTAAAGTGTTACTCTTTGTAATTGGGTTTGAGGTAAACAATAACATATCAGCGAATAACGATATATCGGATGTTGTTGCAAAAATAAACGGGGTCGCATTTTGGATTATATTGTTGTTGACTTGTTTTATTGAAGTGTTTTGGGTGAAACCGTCAACAATCCGTTTAATGGATAACAAAGTTGTGTATCAACCAATGCTTGGTAAATGTAAAACAATTCCGGTTTCCCAGTTTGAAAACATAAAGACAGGTATAATTAGGTTTTCTGAAATAACAACAAAATATATTCCGATTGTATTTACAAACTACAGAGTTTTTTATAAAGAAAATTCTAAAATAACGAAAATACCATTATATACTCATGATTACGAAGAAATCATGCTATTATGGAATGAAATAATATTTCGTAAAACACAAATGAAATCAAACAATGTAGTAGATAATACATTAGCGGACGCTTCGTATTTTCAGAAAAATGAAAAAAAGAAGATATTGGTTTGGCTCACTGTGGGGAAAAAATAGAAGAAATAAAATCTAATTCGATTAGGATAGATATAGCAGCGGTAAAAAGTGATTCAAAATGGCAAGAGACTTGGCTGAAAATAATCTTAGGCGGTGCCTTTTTGTTTTCCGTTTGGTGTTTTGTTTGCGCAAGGGGATGGGAAGTCGAAGGTAGATATGCGGGGGGTGTTGTTGCGGGAATAAGCTTTTATATAATGGTACAAATAGGGATTTTTTTGGGAATTATAATATGGCTTGTGACAACTTGCATATTTATTTGTTTGACAAATAAAGAAAAAAATGTTCCGAAGTGGGTTTACATAAATGAAAATTATATTCAATTTGATTATATGAAATATGATTGGTCAGAAATAAAAAATGTAAAAATGGTTAACCCGGAAAGTCGGCGTGATAAATTTATTGAATTTGTCTATTTCCAAGAAACGTATCGTTATGAATTTGGCGCATATAAACTTTTTTCAAAAACTGGTATCGATCAGTATAGCCAGATAACAAGTTATTTTCGAAATAGAGGATTTTATTATAAATAGACGTAAAATCGCACAGAAAATGTGCGATTTTTTCTACGTTAGGGAATAAGGACAAAGTTTGTAAAAACACTGAAATTGTGGTATTCTAGTAATTGGTTAGTTATTAATAAGTGGCAATTTAAATTGTAATAAAATCATTTTTTATTGCTACAAACACACATTTGAGTAAGATGTATTTC
The DNA here is from genome assembly GCA_902795895.1 of uncultured Lachnospiraceae bacterium. Lineage (GTDB taxonomy): Bacteria > Bacillota > Clostridia > Lachnospirales > Lachnospiraceae > CAG-411. The sequence continues at coordinate 2,982 of CADBNB010000272.1, forward strand.
TGAAATCTGACATAATATGTTTTAGGGAGTGCATCAGGCAAAAAAAGGAGAGAAATATGACAAAGGGTATGCGAAAACTAAAAAGGGTTATTAAAAAAAGTATGGCAGCTGCACTTAGTATGAGTATGGCAGTATCTGTATTGCCATCAATTGCAGAAAAAAAAGTGGTTGCTGCAGCAAATGAAAAGACAGAAGATGTGGTCGTTATTCAAAACAATGGTTCTGATGCCACACAAATTAAAAATGTTATTTTTATGATACCGGATGGTGGCGGATTTCCAACGTACGACATTGCAAAAGCTGTAAAAGCAGCAGGAGGAGTAAACTATACTGCTACAAAACAGACATCTACAGAGATGTATTTGGATAAGTATTTAAAGGGAAATTACACCACAAAATCCAATAATAACAGTGTCACAGATTCTGCAGCAGGAGGAACTGCACTTGCATGCGGAAGAAAGACAAATCAAGGTGTCATTGGACTTACACCGGAAGGAAAACCGATGGCAAACTTATTGGAAATGAGCCAGTTACAGAATAAAGCTACTGGTATCGTGGTTACTACCTATACTGCAGATGCTACCCCTGGAGCATTTAGTGCCCACACAGGAGCCCGTGATAATAAAGCTGAGGTAATTAATCAGATGGCGTCCAACGGAGTAAATGTTGTACTTGGTGGCTGCTTAAAGAAACGAGGCGGTTTAGATAGTAAATCTGTTTCTTCACAATATGGTTATACTTATGTGAAAAACAGTTCGGAGTTGTTGTCAAAGTCTAATGGTACTTACCAGGAACCATCGGAAGAGTTGAAACTTTGGGGTGATTTTGACAGAGGTAGTGATTACCAGTTAGCATATGAATGTGAAAATGTAAGCAGTGTACCAACATTAAAAGATATGACAGATACATCCATCAAATTGTTGTCTCAGGATAAAGATGGTTTCTTCTTAATGGTAGAAGGTAGTAAAATTGATTATTCAAACCATCACGGAAATATGACAGAATCATCTGGAGAATGGATTGCATTTGATGAAGCATTTAAAGTGGCTTTGGATTTTGCGTCAAATCGTTCAGATACTATGATTGTAGTTGCACCGGATCACAATACCGGAGTGGTTGAAACTCCTGATAGCAGCAAGATGCAAAAAGTTGTTTCTATGGTAAAGAATAAGGAGGACACAGCTGGAAAAACAGATTTGCTGAAATTTTCAAATAAAAGTTCTGAATATGATCATTCGGATATGAATGTAGGTCTTTGGATTTATGCACCAAGCGGAGCATCTGCATTTGAAGATGTTATGGATGTCAATAAGAACAATCCTCTTAGAGGAACTTTTACAGCAGATAATACAGATGTTGCAAATTATGTTGCAAAGATGATAGGTGACAGCAGAGTGAGCGATTTGACCGATGCGACGAATAAGTTATTCTATGATGTAACAAGTATGGGAAGTTACAGCAATGGTACTTTTACATTTAAGGATTACAATGCATCAGTAAAAGAAAACTCAGATGAAGTAACTGTAAACGGTCAGAAGAAAAACAGCCGTGGTGAAATTGCTATTTATAGTGAGAAAAAAATGTATGTTTCACAGTATGCTTATCAGTTGATTACAGGTACTTCACTTTCTACGGAAAAAATCGTTGTAAATTATGAGGGAAAAGGAACAAAAGAGGATCCTTATAAGATTTCAGATACAGATACCTTCCGTTCTTTCACAGAAGCTCTTAAGAGTGGCGAAACATACGAAGGAAAGTATTTCCTTCAGACAAAGAACCTTGATATGTCAAACTTAAAAGATTACAAGGGTATCAATGAAACTGGAACTTTTGCAGGAACTTATAACGGTCAGGGACATAGTATCAATGTTTCAATCAGTGGCTCTGCATCGAAGGTTTCTGTATTCCCAAGCGTTTCGGGAACGATTTACAATGTATGTACAACAGGAACGATTACAAACAGTTCCTCTGACGGAGAATGTTCAGGAATTGCTACACAAATCAGTGCAAATGGTAAGCTTGTAAATTGCTGCTCTACCGTTGAGATTTCATCAAAGAAAAATGCCACTGGTATTGCAGGTTCTGTACAAAAGAATGGTACTGTTTATGGTTGTAATTATTTTGGCAAGATAACATGTTCAAATAACTATGGTGTAGCTCTTTCTAGTGGTGATGTGAAAGAATGTAAATATCAGATGCAAAATGGAAGTACTTCTACATCAAAAGATGCTACAGGAGATAGTGTGAGTGATTTTGCAACTATTGATTTAAATAAAAACAAATCTTCTATGGCATCACTTGTTGGTGTTTCAAACGACAGCTTTTGTAATTTCCAGATTACAAAGGATAACAAAATCATTTTTGAGGGAAGCTACATTGCTCTTACAAAATTAACTTATACTTACACTTTGAAAAATGGTTCTGAAAAAACAGTAGAAGTCGATGGATTTAAGAGTGACGTTCCTGGTTACAGTGTTACAATCAAAGATGATGAGATGGATCCGGAATTGCCAATTAAAGTTAGTGGAGTTGCAAGTATTACAGGCGAAAATGTGAAAATTAAAGAAGGCTCTGTATATTTAGATACAAAGGGTTGCGCTGCCGTTAACGTTGATGTAACTAATTCATACAGCAACGGAACTTATACAACCAATTCTATGGCAAATTATAGTATTATCTTTAACGGTCCTGCAAGTTCAGGAAATATGGGTGCAGTAACACCAGCGCCAAAGGTAACACCTACAATTGCACCAACAGCAACACCTACAATTGCACCAACAGTAACACCGGTAGTAGAAGAAACACCTTCGCTTCCGGTTGCAAAGGTATTATCTACAGAAGGTTGTAAGGTGATTGGTATTGCATCAAAGTATACATTCACAGGTAAGAAGATTAATCCAGATTTAATGATTTCTTATGGTGGTTTGATACTTACAAAAAATGAAGATTATACTGTTACTGTTGAAAACAATGTTAAAGTGGGACATGGTATTATTGTAATCGAAGGTAAGGGTGATTATACAGGCTCATTGGTTACTTCTTTCAACATTGTTTCAAAGTCAGTGAAGAAGTTAAAATACAGTAAGATTGCGGCTCAGAAATATACCGGCAAAAAGATTTGTCCAAAATTAGTTGTGAAAAATGGAAAAACAAAATTAAAGGCAAAGAAAGATTATACAATCACTTATAAGAATAATGTGAAAAAAGGTACTGCTACAATTATCATCAAAGGAAAAGGAAACTTTAGCGGTACAAAGAAACTGACATTTAAGATTAAATAATTCGTATTGCTTTACAAAAAAGTAAAAATGTGATAAAATTTCAATTGCTGGTTGGGTATTCCAACCAGCAGAATGCACGCATGGCGGAATTGGCAGACGCGCATGGTTCAGGTCCATGTCCTGTAACAGGGGTGAGGGTTCAAGTCCCTCTGTGTGCATTACATAGTGATGAGTAAAACGCTCCGCGAGGATGCGCAGACCGCGGAGATGGAGTTAATTGCTGGCAATACCGCAGTCGCGCTAGAGTTTTGCAAGCAAAACTCTTTGTTCTTGACAAATTATATATACAGTGCTAGTATGGATGTAGATATTTAGTGTAGAGGTGCGTGTTTTATCAGTATACTATGGGATGTGACAGACACAGAAGAACATAGTGGAAAGGAAAACATGCCGAAGTTACAAGTATTCTGTAAAACTTGTAGCTGGGCGTATATTTAATAGATATGCGACTGTCATCGACGAAAGTGATGGAGTGCTACCAAAGATTGTTTTATACCATTAGACTTTTTTGGACCAGTGCTTTATGCATTGGTCCTTTCTGGTTTATAACAATATAATCTATGACTAAATATAGCATATAAGTGTAACAGTAAGGTTAGGAAGAACTGTTACAATGGATGCCCTTTGGGTGCGTATTTCATATAATATAGAAAAGCGATTGAAAAACGAGGAGGAACGTATTATGGCAATTTTTAAAGGTGCAGGTGTGGCAATCGTTACACCAATGAACGAGGACATGAGCGTGAATTATGAGAAGTTAGAGGAACTTGTAGAATATCACGTAAACAACGGAACAGATGCAATTATTATTTGTGGAACAACAGGTGAGGCTGCAACATTGACTCATGAGGAGCATTTAGATACAATCAAGGCTTGTGTTCAGTATGCAAAGAAGAGAATTCCTGTGATTGCAGGAACTGGTTCTAACTGTACAGAGACAGCAATTTACCTTTCACAGAAGGCTGAGGAGTACGGTGCAGACGGATTGTTGGTAGTTAGCCCTTACTACAACAAGGCTACACAGGAAGGTTTGGTAAAACACTTTACAGCCATTGCTGAAAGCGTTTCATTGCCAATTATTCTTTACAATGTTCCAAGTAGAACAGGATGTAACATTTTACCTGCAACTGTTGCTAAGTTGTTTAAAAATGTGGAAAACATTGTTGGTATCAAGGAAGCTAGTGGAAACATTTCACAGGTTGCTCAGGTTATGAATTTAACAGATGGAAAGATTGACTTGTACTCAGGAAATGATGACCAGATTGTACCTGTTCTTTCATTAGGTGGTATCGGTGTTATTTCTGTATTGTCAAATGTAGCTCCTAAGGAGACTCATGATATTGTTGCAAAATATTTGGCTGGAGATGTTCACGGAAGTTTGGAATTACAGCTTAAGTATTTAAAGACCATCGACGGATTGTTCTCGGAAGTAAATCCTATTCCTGTTAAGAGAGCATTAAACATGATGGGAATGAACGTAGGAACTTTGCGTATGCCACTTTCTGAGATGAGCGATGATAAGGCAGCAGTATTGGAAGCTGAGATGAAAAAAGTAGGAATTCTTAAATAAAAACGCTCTGCGAGGATGCGCAGACCGCGGAGATAGAGTTAATTGCTGCGCAATACCAACTTACGAAGTTGAAGAACTTGGAATTTTGAATAGAAAGGAAGAAATACACATGACAAGAATTATTATGCATGGATGCAACGGTGCAATGGGACAGACCATCAGCCGTATCGTAAAAGACGATGCAGATGCACAGATTGTAGCAGGAATAGATATTGTAGACAATAAAGATAACGGATATCCGGTATTTACAAGCATTAAGGATTGTAATGTAGAGGCAGATGTCATCATTGATTTTTGTTCAGCAAAGGCAATGGATGCTTTGTTAGATTTCTGCGAGGAAAAGAAAATGCCAGTGGTTATTTGTACTACAGGTCTTTCAGAAGAGCAGTTGGCACGTATTGCAGACTTAAGTAAGAAGAGTGCAGTTTTGAAATCTGCAAACATGTCACTTGGTATCAATACATTGTTTAAACTTGTGCAGGACGCAGTAAAGGTATTGGGAAATGCGGGATATGATGTGGAAATCGTGGAGAAGCATCATAATCAGAAATTGGATGCACCATCAGGAACAGCCTTGGCTTTGGCAGATTCTATCAACGAAGCTATGGACAATCAGTATGAGTACGTGTATGACCGTTCACAGAAACGTGAGAAGAGAGATGCGAAGGAACTTGGTATTTCTGCAGTTCGTGGAGGAACTATCGTAGGAGATCATGAAGTAATTTTTGCAGGAATTGATGAAGTTATCGAGTTTAAGCATACAGCATATTCAAAGGCTGTATTTGCAAAAGGATCTGTGGCAGCAGCGAAATTCCTTAAGGGAAAGACTGTTGGAATGTTTGATATGAGAGATGTTATTGCAGATGCAAACTAAGAGAAATTCAGAGGGTGAAAATTAAGTCATACTTTCTGTAATTTGAAAAATAGCAATTTGTTATTTCAATTAAATAAAAAAATTAAAAAAAGCTACCGATTGGTAGCTTTTTTTATCTATATCAATAATTATAATGACTCTTTAGAGAAGTTCATCTTTCCGCAAACGATATTTAAGTTACCGTTTCTTGTACGGATTTCGTCGATCATAGCCTTCTCTTCTGCTGGGTTCTTAAGTACGATGTGGTACTGAAGTTCATACATACTTCCAAGGTTAGTTGTCTGAACACGAACTAACTCAACAGTTTTTACATACTTATCAAAAATGTCATCAAACACACCTGAGTAATCTAAGTTCTCAGGAATGATTACACGTAATTCTTTCTTTTCTGATCTTGGCTGACCATAGTTAACTGCATTAAGAACAAACATAACAACACAAACAATTGCTGTAATAATTGAACCGAAAAGAACGTATCCCATACCACAAGCAAGACCAATTGTTACTGTAGATAAAATGTAAGATAAGTCTCTTGAAGTTCCTTGCATAGAACGGAAACGAATCAACGTAAAAGCACCAATTGTTGCTAATGACAATGACTGGTTATCGTGGATCAATGCGATTACAATACTGATAAGTGCTGGAATTACTAATAATGATACTGCAAAATTCTTTGAGTAAAATGAACTTGTAAGCATATAAGTTGCTGAAAGAACAAGTCCTAAAGCAAAAGCGACAGCGATCATAATAAGTGCCTGCTCTAATGAGATAGTTTCAGAAAAAATTGTTGTTGACATAGAATAATATCCTCCTTCATCTGGTACATGATTGTACATTAATGTGTATCTGTTCAGTTTTGAACTATATGTTTAAACCCCTTATCTGTTTTGAAAGGTTTAGAACAATCAAGTTATTACATGTAAATAAAGCAAATATTTGTGAAAGTAATGTGTATCAAGTATTTGCTTTTAAGTTAAGTTGCTTTGAGCAATCTAATAATTACTCAGCTGAGAACATTTCGCCCTCTTTTGCACCTTCAATACCTTTAAGAACGGCTTGATGCATTGTGTAGGAACTTGCAATCTTTGAGAAACGATTTGTGAATGCACTATGTTTTGAAAGTAATTTTGAGAACCAGATAGGTGTACCACCGGTAACTTTTACTTCCATTAAGTGAGTGTTGTCATCAAAGATTAAATGTCCATGATTTCCAGCTTCAAGTCTTACATCTTCTGTACGGTAACGAATGTTTGTATCAAATGTTACTCGGAAAGAAGGATCCTCTTTTCCGAATAAAGCGATACGTTCATACGCAACCAAGTATTGAGGTTTTAAGTCGTAAATGGATAAGAAATAATCCAATTCACTTAAAATCTGTGTTTGCTCAAATGGTTTCACGCCATTGTCTATGTAATCATAAGCAGCTTTCAATGGGAGCTGAATACGGCGCTTGTTTACGATACCATCGTATTTTTTCTTGATTTCCAAGAAACATTTGGTGTCGAGTGTTGGAGTACCGTAAGCTCTTAAACGAAGCTTTTCCTTGTACATAGGGTTTGGCTTTTGAATAGAACGCATGATAAGCAAATTATCTGGTGTGTCGTAGTAAATGTTGCTGATAGTATGTTTTCCATACTCGTCAACGTCCATGTAATTCAACAAATCTTCGATAAATGCTTCATACTTTTCTTCGCTAAGTTTGTACTTTTTCTCCACACGATTAAATACTGTTTGTGCCATAACGAATGGAACCACCTTTCAAAAATGTGCCTTAGTGTTACTGAGAACTATTTTTTGCAACCTTCTTTTGTAAATTGATGAAGTTTTAATTTGGATAACCATCACGCGGACGGTGTGGGTTAGGATGGGGAGCCGGTCTGGGGTCACGTCCCGGACGTGGTCCTTTCGTTGGCTTAGCATCGTTCACATCATCCGTGGCTTCCGGAGTCGAAGTAGGAGCTACTGTTTCTTCCGGAGCTGATGTTGTTTGTGGTTGCTCTTCATCATTCTTGTGTTTGCGTGTTTCATTTTTTTTGTGTGTATGCTTTTTGTCATTACCTTTAGTGTCTTCCCTGTCAGATTTTTCTGGCTTAGGTGTTGCTGTCGGTGCTTTTGTACTGGTAGGAGCCTTGGAACTTTTGGGAATATTCGTTACAGCTGGCTTTTTTGTGTTCTTCGTGATGTCAGAACCAGAGTTTTTGCTTTGAATATTCTTTTTGTTTATGTTCAAGTGTTTTGCTTCGGCTGTCGTAACTAGCTCATTAATCTTCATGTTCGCCAAAGTCTCCTCTGAAAGTTTTTTATCACATTCAGAGATTTCCTTAACCAGAGTCGCTTTTCCTTTGGAAATGTGTAATTTCTCAGCAAGTTTATCTACTTCAGTATCCACGTTAGTGAGCTGCTGGCTGATAATATTACCTGAAATATGTCGTTGTTCCATTACCAAGGAAATATCCTCAGATAATTCTGTAATAAAATTCTGAGCAACCTGAGTATTTTCAGCATCTACAGAGATGAGAACTGAATTTTCAATCTCATCTTTAAAATACCCTTTGTCAGCAATCGATGTAATCATTTCAGTAACGACTTCATTAAGCTTTCTGTGTTTGGCATTCTTAAGGTTGTTAATGATTGCCTCTCCGTCAGAATTAAATCCCTCCATCGACAAAACCTCAGAATTACGATTAACACAAATGCAAATACTCGGATTGATATCCAAAGTAATCGTAGAATAGATTGTTACCTGTTGATACCGCGAAAGACCTAAGAACACGGCAATGCATGCTGCAATGGTTATCATGGTACCAATAAATGCACTTACTTTCCATCTACTTTTGGAAGTCTGGGTGACCTTTGGAATTGGGTAATCCTTCGCATCTGCATGGGAGGCTTTCTCCCAAATTGCATCAAAGCAGTCAGGCGCCATAGCATTCACTGCTTGCTTTGCATGGTCTAAAATCTGCTTTTCTTGCATAATTTTCATTCCTTTCCGTTGTTTGATAATTCCTGGTTTAACTTCTTTATCGCCCGGTTATACTTGGAGAGAACCGTTGATAATGGCTTGTTCAGTATTGATGCAATCTCTTTGTGCTTCATACCGCTGACTGCGTGAAGAAGAACGATACTTCGTTCCTCGTCGTTCAATACTTGAAATGCTCCCTCTAAAACGATGCGGTCTTCAACATTTTGAATAACTGAAAATCCAATCATATCCTGAATCGTTTCAAATTCCTGAAAAGATTTTTTCTTCAGTTCCCGTAATCGCATATATGCCAGATTTCTGGCAATGGTAAACATCCAAGCCAATGGTTTGCCTTGATCGCTATACCTGTCCACGTACAAACGAACACGTATAAAAGTCTCTTGCAATAAATCTTCGGCTTCCTCTTTGTTCTGAACGATGGATAAGAGATATACGTAGATGCTTTGATAAGTTTGCTCATACAAAATTCGAAACGCATCTTTGTTGCCTTCAGCAATTTGTTGAAAAAGAACAGCATCAAGTTTAATTGTGAAATCTTTGTCTGTTGATACATTGCTGTTCGGCAGCTTGGTACGCATCTAGACATCTCCTTTCTAACGAATGCTACTTCGTTAAATGGTATCAAGAATATCTTTTTACACGAAAACAAATAAATCATCACGGAATGAAAATTTTTGTTTCAATGTAGTGCTAAAGTGATTATAACACAAAAAGAAAAGTTTTTAAAGATGAAAAAAGTAAAATTGTAAATTTCTTGCAATTCGGCACTTGATAACCAAAATATGGAAAATGCATTGTGCAATCTGTATAATAATATACAGTTTGCAAGTACTTGAATAGGATAATACTGTCAAAAAAGAATTATATATTTTACAAAAGTATTAACTAAATGTTACGTTGACAATAAAAAAATATTTCGTTTTCCGTGCGTTCAATGGTTACAAAAGTTAAAAAAGGAGCTATTGCATTGAAATGACAGTTACATGTGTTTGTAATCCAAGGATTATATGTATACTGTATTTTAAGTGCAACAACTCCTTTGTCTTTTTTCTTCGTTATGTTAGAAATTTCCCCATGGATTTCCACCATAGTTTCCACCAGGGAAGCCATTGTTTGAAGTAGTGCCTGCATTTTTACTAAAGGTTACTTCTGTACCGGTTGCTGTTCCGCTGTTTGTATATCCAAGGGCATCTGTCGCATTAGATAATGTTGCTGAAGTATATGCTTTGCAGTTTGAGTAATCACTGATATTTCCGTTGTAATAAACAAACATTGCATTATTAAGAGAAAGATTGTATTTTAATCCACTGATTACATTACCGCTATTGTCTGTAATGGCAAACGTATTTGAACCTGAACCACTTAATGAACCTGAAATATAATTGCCAGTTGTAGGGTAAACTGCCATGTCTGAGGTTCCAATTCCAAGTAATACACCACCGGTGCATGAAAGTTCATAACCATTGCCGTCTCCGATATCTAAGATACCGTTGCCACCGGAAGTTGGTCCCACAACCATAGTTGTTCCGCCGGTTACGTAAATGCTGCCGTTTGAGTCAAGACCGTCACCGTTTGCTTCTACAAGAATTTCGCCACCGTTGATAGTTAAAGTAGGTGTTGTTCCTGAAGCTGTTGTAGATGCAGAACCCTGATTAAAGGATGCTCCGCCAGGACCGTATGCATTAGTGTTTGTATTGGAAGTTCCGTCGGAAGCATTAAATCCGTCATCGCTGGAAACTACATGAACTGTACCGCCGTTTACCGTAATGTTGATTGCTTCAAGACCTTCATATGATTTTGTAATGGAAATGTTTCCGTTATTTATGGTCAATTCTTTATCTGCGTGAATACCGTCATCACAAGATCCTACTGTGAAATCACCACCTGCAATAGTAACGTTACTGTTTGAATGAATGGCATCATCCGTGCTGTCAATGTTAAATGTTCCGCCATTGATAGTCATATCTCCGGTTGATTTTAGAGCCTTGCAAGAGAAGGTTGTTTTTGTACTGTTTCCTTCCTGCATACCCATTCCACCAGGATTTCCGCCCATGTTTCCACCAGGCATTCCACCCATATTACCACCAGGTATACCGCCAAAGTTTCCATCCCCAGGCATGAAACCGTTGTTTGTCGTTGTATCAGAAGTAGTAGTTTGGTTTGTAGTATTTGTCTGGTTGGTTGTATTAGTAGTTGTTGTGGAATAATTCATTCCCTGGTATGTATAAATGTCAAATGTTCCACCGTTGATAATCATGGTGTCTGCAGATTGGATACCATCGTTGTAAGCATTGATTTTAATTGTACCGCCGTTGATTGTTACATTTGCTGATTTGCCATCTGCATAGTCGTCATCGGTAGAGGCTTTTGTAGCATCGTCAATCGGATTGGTTGAACGAATACCGTCACTGTATGTGCTTGTTAAATCCAAAGAAAGAGTATCGTATGAACTTTGTGCGTCATCGCCAATCTTTACTTTGTCTTTGCCTTTCAAGCAGGCATTGTATGATTTTACGGTGATTGTACCGTTATAAACTTTTAATGTATCTTTCGATAAAATTCCGTAGCCGTAATCAGAAACGATAGAAAGACTTCCTTTTCCTTTTATTTTTAAATCGTCTTTGCTGTAAATAACACTGCTTGTGTTTGAACCGTCATTGTAACTGCTTGATAATGTGTTTGTTGTACCTTTCTTTACGGAAATCTCACATTCATCATCAATAGATGTTATGCTGATTGGAGCTGCACTGTTATTAGAAAGTGTAAGTCCTTCCAAAGAAAGAGAAACAGTAGCTTTTGGATAAGCTGTTTTGTCAACATTTACTACGATTTGACCATTGCTACAAGTTCCTACAACAGCAATTTCCTGATCGGAAGTAGTAGGAGCTACGATAGTAACTGTAGTATTGTCTGTAACAGTAAGATTTGATGCGTCTTTTGTAGCTACTGTATTTCCTGAGGCATCAGACAATGTTACTCCGTTTTCAGAAAATGTTATTTTTTGTACGAAAACAGTTCCGGTTAAGGATGTACCGCTTGTAGTAGTTGTCTGAGTTGTTGGTGTAGCAGTTGGAGTGGCTGTTGAAGTTGTATCCGCTGCAGGTGTAGCTGTTGCAACAGTTTCGGTGCTGGTATTAGTAGTTGGATTAGTCGTTGCTGTAGTTACATCAGCAGAAGGTGATGCTGTTTCTGTAGTTGTTGTAGGTGTGGCGGTTGCTTCTACTGCTGGAGACGTTGTTACGCTAGGAGTAGCAGTTGCCGTTACCTTTTTATTCTTTACCGTAAGTTTGATTTTTTTCGTAACTGTTTTCTTTGAAGAAATCTTTGCTGTTACAGTAATGGTACAACTTCCTTTTTTAATAGCTTTAATAACTCCACTTTTGGTAACCTTTGCAATTTTTTTGTTGCTTGATTTAAAGGTCAGATTGCTTGCTTTTATATTTGTTTTTATTTTAAATGTTTTTCCAACATACATGGTCTTCTTGCTTTTACTTACATTGGAGATTTTTAGTGTTGTTGCGGCAGATACATCCGTAAGAGTAGGAGCACTACTAAATGTTAATGTACACGCTGTCATTACTGCTAATAATTTTTTTGCTTTCATAATGAAAAACTCCTTTCTGTGTGGCGGTTCCCTTAGTTTTTTGTTCTATCAGCCCTTTGGGTGTTAGCCAGTTTAGGAACCTGACAAAATAAAATAATTCTTTGATTTTGATTACTTAAATATTATCGGAATTCTATGGTCAATTCGTGAAAGAACTATGAAAGAATTGTGTTCAAAAAAAACAACGGAGAGAAAAAGGGTCGCGTTGTTAAAAACGTGAACAGGAATAAAGTGAGAAAATGTGTCACGTTTTGGTTTTGTGCAAACCGATGGAGAAATAATCTTCATCGGAGAAAAAAAGCAAAAAACTCTCCGTTGTTATAAAATGCTCTTCTTTAAAAAGAACATAACATTTATATAATGCGTTTCAAGATGAAAATATTGCATTAATTTTAAAAAAAGAATCATTTTTTTTAAAGGGAATACATATGATACTATTATGGGAAGAAAATGGGAGTTTAAAGTTAGTTGATGGGGGCAAATGTTGTTATCTAAGAAATAATTATCTCAAAATATTTGATAAAAAGACTTCGAGATTACATTAAACAGACAGGCTCGCCTATGGCAGGCGCTAGGATATATGAATTGGACGGTGGGAACTATGCGTAGAAAAAAGATGATAAGAAGTTTATTTGGAATATTGATATTTTCTACAATTTATTTTGGCATGATTAGTTGGAAAATTATGAAACAACCTGTGGCAAAAGCTCCGAAGACAAAGATGGCAAGTGAAATTAAGTATAATGTGGATGAAAAGCAACTTAAGTCATTCAAGAAAATTCGTGTCCTTTTACTGAACGATAAAAACGGACAACCATTTCACAAATCCATAACATTGAAAGGAAAGGATGGGATGGAGGTTACCAAAGGAAAAAAGACGATGCATTTCGGAAAAAATGATACACTTACCATTTCAGAAAAAGATGTTAAGAAAAGCAAAATGGTGATAAAAAGCAGCAAAAGTTCAGGAAAAATTACCATTGGCAGTATGGAAAAACAGGGTATTTCTCCAAGTTACCGTGGAAAAATCACGCTTACTTATAGAAAAAACAAAGGTATTATTATGGTAAATGAACTTGGAATTGAGGAATATTTATATGCAGTGATTGGAAGTGAAATGCCGATTTCCTACGGAAAGGATGCGTTGAAGGTGCAGGCAGTATGTGCAAGAACTTACGCATATCGTCAAATTGCGGAAAAAAGCCTTGAGGAATATGAGGCGGATGTGGATGACAGCATTTCTTATCAGGTATATAACAATGTGGCAGAAACAAAGGAAACAAGGGCTGCAGTAAAGGAGACGAAAGGAAAGGTATTGACTTATAAGGGGGAAGTGATACGTGCCTATTATTTTTCAACTTCCTGTGGGCACACGGCATCGGTGGAGGATGTGTGGCAGGATGGGGCGGTTCCATATCTTACGGGAAAGCTTCAGAGTAAGAAAGAAAAGAATGTGGATTTCAGTAGTGAAAAGGCATTTCGGACATTTTATAAGGACAAGAACTTTTCAAGTTTTGATAAAAAGTATCCTTGGTATCGGTGGAAAACAACTATATCCGGACAAGCATTGGGAAATTACATGAAAACTTGTCTGGAGGAGAGATACGAAAAAACGCCATCTTTTATTCTTACTAAACAGGAAGATGGTGCTTTTGTAAGTAAGAAAATCTCTGATATAGGTAAGGTGAAGAAATTAAAAGTTTTAAAAAGAGGGAAAAGTGGAATTGTAAAAACAATGGAAATCGTGGGAAGCAAAAAGACCATAAAAGTAGGGGCGGAGTACAATTTAAGGGTACTTTTAGCACCTGTTCAGGAAACTGTGTATCGTGCCGACAACACCCAAATGGAGGAATTGCAACTTCTCCCCAGTGGATTTTTCTATGTGGAAAAAGACGCAAAAAAAGACTTGTTTCATATTTACGGTGGTGGATATGGTCATGGTGTTGGGCTAAGCCAGAATGGGGCGAAAGCAATGCTTGATATGGGATATAGTTATGAGAAGGTATTAAAGCATTATTATCCCGGAAGTAAGATTGTTTCAATTTCAGATTAAATAGGGGAAAAGAACAGAAAAAATCCCGAATCATCTTAAGATGATGGGGATTCTTTTTGTTGGTTATGTGATTTTGTAATTAATTTTTTTGAAATAATGGCGCGGCGGATACAATCGTTTATCTCCCCTCCAATTAAGAGCATATACATACAAAAATATACCCATAACATCAAAAGTACCACAGCTGTTAAGCTACCATAAGTATTTGAAAAGTTGGAAAAATGGTCAATGTAGTCCGAATATAGGTAGGAAAATCCAATCCAACCAATGGCTGTAAAAATCGCTCCCGGAAGTTCATAAAGAATATGTGACTTTCGATTTGGCACTACAAGAAACAAAAATAAAAAATAAAAGATGAGTATAGTAAGTGCCACGCTGGCGCGAATGCTTATTAGGAGCAAAGTGGTATCCTGAAGTGAAGGAATAAGATTGTTTATGGCGTAAGTAATACTGTTTCCGAAACCAAGGATTAAAAGTGTAACTAATAACAATACGGCAAATACTATGGTGTAAATGGTTGCTAAAAAACGCAGGAAAAAGAAATTTCTGTTTTCTGGAATGTTATATACAGAATTTAATCCGTAAATCAGCGAGTGGAAGGCTTTGGAAGCAGCCCAAAGCGTAGCCACAACGGTGATTGATAATACGGTCATGGTTGGAGAGTTGTAAATCTCTGTGATAATCTGAAGAATAAATGGCGACAATGCGGAAGGGGCATATTCACTGATTAACCTTGTGAAATCCCTTTCCTGTATGGATGAAAATTGTAGCAATGTCATAAGAAACATGCAAAAAGGAAAAAAGGATACAATGGTAAAAAAAGAAGCCTGTGCAGCATAGGCTGAAACA
>CADBNB010000273.1 GCA_902795895.1 uncultured Lachnospiraceae bacterium
ATGTAATCATGCAGGTTGTTAGTATGCTGGAACAAAACGGAATTGAGGCGCCAAGTTTTAGTCTGGTGAAACAGATGTCTATAAAAGAAAACAATGGATGGGGAAAGAAGTTTGACAGTACCAAATTATCCATAATACTCTAAATTTTCTGCAAAATCATTGCATTTATGGTGACTTGAGTAGCAGATATATATTACTCAAGTCAAGCATGGTAAATGGGATGGAAATGATTTTGCAGTAATTTATTTCGTTATAGTAGATAGGAGAATAAAGGGTGACAGAGAAAAGATATATTAAGTCAATTATTTCGAAGGTAGAAGGTTCAAAAGAACGGAAAAAGGAACTTTACGAAGAACTTTTGAAAACGGCAGAGGATAAGTTAAAGGACGGAAAAACTTTGGTTGAGGTAATTGTTGAAATGGGGAAACCGGAAGAGATTGCCGAAAAGATTAATGAAGATATTCCTGAGGATGAAAAGAAAAAATATAAGAAAACAAGAATAGTAAAGCGTTGTATAAGTTCAGTAGCATTGATTTTTGCCGTGTTCGTTCTAGCATTCATATTTATGCCTCATTATTCTTCAGATGTGGAGAAAGATGGTTTGTTCCAAAAAGAAACTCTTAGAAACCGGGCAATGGAAGTAATCACATATCTGGATGCTAAAGAATATGATAAAGTCTCGGCAATTGCCACGGACAGCATGAAAAAAGTATTAAGAGATGATATGATTACCTTTGCAATGAGAGAACAGATAGGAGACAATTGGGGCGAGTTTAAAGACTTTAGTGGCTTTCAGTTTGTGCAAATGAAGAAACTTTGGAATGTGTACGGAGTGGTAGGAGTAGAAACGAAGTACGAAAATTATAACGTGCGTTATAATTTGATATTTGATAAAAACATGAAGTTGGATAAAATGAGCATGGAATTGATAGAGGAGTAAAAATTATTTCTGCCCTGCTAATCGGTTTTAAACATTAATGTTCCTTTAATCTTTCGTAAAAGAACAATTAAGAATACTATAGTAAGATTATCATTGTAAGGAAGAGATACAACCTCTTCAAAAAAAGAAATTTTACGGAAAAGGAATAGGTGATAATTATGGAACAATTAGAAAAAGTAGAAAAATTAAGAGAAAGAGCAAATGTTAGTTACGAGGATGCAAAGAATGCATTAGAGGCTTGCGAGTGGGATTTACTAGAGGCAATGGTTTATCTTGAAAAACTTGGAAAAGTGGAGGCTCCAAAGGAAAGCAGTCACACTACAAGTTATGAGCAGCAAAATCAGTATGTATCAGTTCGCGACACTGTAAACTATCAGCAGGAACAGGCAAGCGAAGGTTTTGGAAGAAAGTGCAAACGTTTATGGAAAAAGTTCTGGAGATGGTCAAATGACAACAATTTAGTCATTACAAGACATGAAAAGAAAGTGATTGACATTCCAATGTGGATTTTCTTCCTAATTTTAATCCTGGTTTCATGGAACATTGCATTACCAGTATTTATTATATCATTATTCTTTGATTGCAGATATGCCATTGTTGGTAAGGATGATATGAGTACTGTAAATGATGTGATGGATAAGGCAGGAAGATTTACAGACAGGGTTAAGGATGAGTACAAAAAATTATAATAAGATGGTTTTATATCGTAATTAAGAAGGGATTAGGGCGCATTTGGGGCGCCTTAATCCTATTGAAGTTTATACGGAAAAGGGAAGTGGAGAGATGGCGGCACATATTTTATTGGTGGAAGATGATGAAGGACTGGCACGTTTTATAGAGCTGGAATTAATACATGACGGATATGAGGTAACAAAAGAAGACAATGGACGAGTGGCATTAAGTCTGGCAACGGAGCAGGATTTTGATTTGATATTGCTGGATATTATGCTTCCGGGATTGAATGGATTGGAAATTATGAGACGTTTGCAACAGGTGAAGCAAACCCCTGTTATTTTGCTGACGGCAAGGGATGCGGTAATGGATAAAGTGGCAGGACTTGATGCAGGAGCAGTAGATTATATTACAAAACCTTTTGCCATTGAAGAGTTACTTGCAAGAGTCAGGGTTGCTTTGAAATTACACAGTCGTTTGCAATTAGAGGAAGAAGCAGTAAATGCACAGGAAGGCGAGCTTTGTTGGGGAGCATTGACACTTTCAGAACCAAAACATCAGGTGAAATACGCGGGAAAAGAAATCTCGCTGACAAACCGTGAATTTTTAATGCTTCAGACATTACTTGAAAATCAGGATATCGTATTATCCAGAGATACATTATTAGAGTGTGTTTGTGGCTATAATTATGTGGGCGAGACAAATGTGGTGGATGTTTATGTCAGATATCTTCGCTCAAAGATTGATGAGGTTTTTGATGTGAAAATGATAGAAACTGTGCGCGGTGTGGGTTATGTGATAAAGTCATTAGAATAGGATGGGAATGATAAATATGGACAATAACACAAAGCAAAGTGGAAGAATGAGTTCCATTGTATATACACTTCAATTGCGATGGTTGGGGCGGAAAATATTTTCCTTCATCCGATTTGATGTGGTAGTTTTGGCTGCTATTATTCTTTTTCGGACGTTCGGTGAAGAAATGGAGCGACTTGGTTGTATCAGTCGGTATAATACTCGCGAAATTATAGGAAAAACCATGAAAGAACTTACCTATGTGGTAAAAACAAACGGGAATACAGTTATGTCCGTGGAGTTATACCCGATGATTCAAGGTATTATGATTTTTGGGGGCATTTTTCTTATTATACAGGTGATTGATATTGTTTCTGGAATTTACAGAGAAGGAAAACGAATTCGAAAAATATTAGCACCGATTAATGAAATTGCCATAAAAGCAGAAGAACTGAGCCAAATGGATTTTAGCGAAGACAAATATCGTATAATCGAAGATGCTATTACAAATCTGGAACCACAAGAATCAGAACTGTTATCCTTTGGAGATCAGGATTTAAGGGGAATTGAGGCAGCCATGAACAATCTTCTCACAAGAATGAGAGAAAGCTACCGGCAGCAGGCTCGTTTTGTCAATGATGCTTCCCATGAGCTTAGAACGCCTATTGCAGTGATTGAAGGATATGTAAATATGATTGCCAGATGGGGAAGAGAAGATGAAAAGGTATTGGAAGAGTCTATTTCAGCTTTACAAAGAGAGTCTTCCCATATGAAAAAACTGGTGGAACAGCTGTTGTTTTTGGCGCGAGGGGATAGCGGAAAAACCCAGCTTGAAATATTGGACGTTTCCTTAGAGGAATGTATGAAAGAAATATACGAGGAATCTTTGCTTATTGATGAAGAACATGTATATCGTTTCCGTTGCAAGGAAGATATTGTTGTGAAAGCTGATCCTCAAATGCTTAAGCAGGCGGTGCGCGTTCTCGTGGACAATGCGGCTAAATATACGGCAACTAACGACGAGATTATTTTATCTGTTGGAAAAACTCCGGAAGATAAACCTTATTTACAGGTGCAGGATACAGGAATTGGTATGGCAAGCAATGATGTGGAGCATATGTTTGAGCGATTTTTCCGTTCAGATGATGTGCGTAAAATGAAAGGAACGGGACTCGGTTTATCCATTGCAAAATGGATTGTTGATAAACACGGTGGTTATTTTGAAATATTATCAAGAACAGAGCTTGGTACCCGAATTCGCATTATCTTGCCACAAGAGGACTAGTATGCTAAAATAATAAGAGCATTTGGACTTGGTTGGCAAATGAAATGTTGATAGTCAGATGTGGTTTTAGATAAGATGATAAAACAGCAGGAAAACATGGCTTCTAGACAAGCAATGGTTTAACCTGTCTGTTTTCAAATTAAGCATAAAATAGGGTGAATGTATGGAAGAAATAAAAAATGTTTATTTAGTAGATAGTGAAAACGTGGGAGATTTGTGGGTTACCCATATTCTTGATATGGCAAAAAAGGAAGACGAAGTGGTTGTTTTCTATACGAAAAAATCGCCACACATGGGATATGATAACCTTTGCAAATTGTTGAGCGAAGGCAGGGAAGTAAAGTTTGTAAAGTGCGTAGAAGGAAGAAATGCACTGGATTTTCAGCTTGTGACTGAGCTGGGATTTCGTATTGGTAGTGACAAAGAAGAGACCTGTTATATCATGGTGACAAATGATACCGGATTTGATGCTGTGGTACAGTATTGGAAAAACGCAGGAAAAGATGTCCGCCGTTACAATGCAAAGTATTGTCAGGCGCAGTACAACAAAATGGTAACAGAAGAGAAAAAAATATTGGATATTGTTGAGATGGATTCTAAGGAAAACATGGGAACAGAAGAAAATGTAGCTGATGAAACAGAGTCAAAAACAACAGATAAAATAACAGAGAAAAAGAGAAAAAAGAAGAAACTTGTTGCTACAAAGAAAACAAAAGATAATGTTGAAGCGGAAGAAAAACCAGAAGATAAAACAGAAGTTGCTATTGAGGAAATCCAGACACAAGTACAAGAAACAAAGACGGACACAGATGAATTACTTAAGGAATTGGTTAGCTGTCTTGGACTTCAAAATTCAGGAGATATTCACAATGCTTTGACGGTATTTCTTGGAAACGAAGGGAAAGTTATTTATCAGCAAAGAAAATCTGAAATTAAAAATTTAGAGTCAAAGACGGAATTAGCCGTCTTGGAAAAGTTTGAAAAATATTGCGGACTTGTATTTAAATTTAGTGAGACAAAGGTTAGTTGTCCGGAGGATTTTTCAAAATTCCTATTAGACGCAGAAGACAAGAGAAAGAATTTGAATTCTTTCCGCTCTGCACTTCAAAGAAAATATGGAAAAGAGAATGGATTGATTTTTTATAATATGTTAAAAGCGCATATAAAAATACTAAATCGTATTCAATAGAGAAAAAAGTATGCAGTGTTGCATACTTTTTTCTGGGTTTGTCAAGTATTTTGTGTAAGTTATTTTATTATTATTTGCAATTTATAATTTTCGTAAAACGAAAAAAGTGCCAATGATTACTTGACACAAACTTTATAATAATAATAAAATACAAGTATGATAATAGGACTTACTAGTAGACAGAGAAAATGTGGCCACAATAAGATAGCATTTATTAATATGTTAATGATTATTTACTCTGCTATTTTGGCAGAGTTTTTTATGTAATAGGAAATTGCGATGCAATTTCCTATTACATAAAA
>CADBNB010000274.1 GCA_902795895.1 uncultured Lachnospiraceae bacterium
TGACCGCCAAATGATGTAACGGGAATGTCGTTATCCAAGAAAAATCTATCTCGAAATTCTTGTATAAAAAGACTCCGAGAGAACATTTACGTGTAAGGAGGGATAAAAATGGACTTACCAATGTATAGAGATGAGACACAGGAGTGGAATCATGCGCTTTTGTTGTATGATTCAGCAGTGAAAGAAATCGATACAAAGATACAGATTTTAAATAATGAATTCAAGTTGGAACATAAATATAATCCCATTGAACACGTGACGTCCAGAATAAAATCTATGGACAGTATTGCTAAAAAGTTACGTAATGATGGGAAAGAACTTACCGTTGAAAATATTGTAAAGTATGTAAATGATGTGGCGGGAATTCGTGTCATTTGCTCCTTTACTTCAGATATATATCGAATTGCAGATGCAATCTCAAAACAATCAGATGTAAAAGTATTGAAAATCAAAGATTATATTTTAAATCCAAAACCGAATGGATATCGAAGTTATCATATGATTGTCGCTATACCGATTTTTTTGTCGGATAAGGTGACAGATACAAAAGTGGAAATACAGATTCGTACCATTGCCATGGATTTCTGGGCAAGTCTGGAACATAAAATTTACTATAAATTTGAGGGAAATGCACCGGAGCATATCAGAAAAGAATTGAAAGCCTGTTCGGAAATTACAGCGACACTTGATAAGAGAATGCACGACTTAAATGAAGAAGTAAAACATATCAGTAATCCGGACGGATATGTGGATTATACATATGCAAAAGCCGGAAGCGTCAATGAGGAATACTATGGAAGTCTTGCGGATGATAAAGATATCGTAGTGGATTTTGAAGAAGAAAAAACAAAGGAAAATGAATCGAAATTTAGTTTCTTAAATCAGATTTTTCCGAAAAAATAGAATAGTGTGTTCCCCAAAATAGTGTGAAACCAGGGAAAACTCGAAATGCTTGCATAAAGTTTTCAGGAATATATTCAATAAAAAGAGCCAAAGTTGTGTGAAAACAAATTTGGCTTTTTTGATTCTTGGTGTTCTCTTAGCATCATTTTTGTTATTTTGGTTATATATTTCCTAAATGAAATTACTACGAGAGAATATGCTATTTGTAAATTGTGAACAGGACATGTCTGCTATAAGCAAATGTATCCTGAAAATTTAGTTTAATTTGATGTTGGCAAATAGTGAACCAAGAGAAGTAGAAGCTTCTTCGTTGCTTGAATACTCTGTTGGTACATCGGAAATATGTTCCACCACTTCTTCTTCACCAAAAGTTGCGTCTGCCTGCTTGATACTTAAGCTAACCTTGCCGTCTGTAACGTTGATGATTTTTACGTTTACTTTATCACCTTCGTGCAAAACTTCCTTTGGAGATTTGAGCCTTCTTCCACATATTTCAGAAATGTGGCATAGACCTGACAAATCGTCTTCGATACGGATGAAAGCGCCGTAAGGAGCAATTTTTTCTACCACACCTGTTGTGATAAGACCTTTCTGTAAAGAAGAAACTTTAGCAACTTTTTCTTCGGCAGCACGTTGAAGAGCAACCTTCTTTGCAGACAAGATTAGTTTATTGTTTGATGGTTCCACAGAAGTGATTACCACATCCATTGTTTTGTTTACAAATGGCACAGTATCCTCAATGTGTTCTGTTGAAATCTGCGAAATTGGAATAAAACCACGAATATTTTCAATATAGGCAATTAAACCGGCAGATGGAACAGCATCAGCAATCTTTACAGAATAGACAGTTTCTTTGTCCATGCCTTCTTTTAATTTGTCCCATGAAAACATTTGGGCAGTTTCCTTGATGGAAAGTTCGATGGAACCGTTACTGTTTTCAGCAGATAATACAGCTGCTTCGATTGTTTCACCAATTTGATAAGTGTCCATTGCGGAAAATGTTGGATCGTTGCTGATTTCTTCGGTGGCAATAAAACCGTCTGTGAAATATCCGATATCCAAAGTAATGCCATCTTCCGAAATATCAATGATGGTACCTTTGATTACATCCCCTTCTTTTATGGAACGAAAAGAACGGTCAAGCTCGTCTTTGTAGTCGTCCATTGATTCTGTTGTTGTGTTTGTAATTTCTTCGCTCATGATTAATCCTCCCATTTCATATCTGTATATGTTCTCTCGGAGTCCTATAATCAGTTAGGCCGAGAGGAACGTGTCTATTTTAAAAACATTTTTTGTTTCTGACTTCATTATATTAAAAATATAAATAAGTGCAAGTGTTATTCCACTTGCTTTTTCTTATGCTTTCAATGCTTTTCGTGAAAAATGAACGAAAAATGAACAAACTTTGTGTGATAATAAACAAGATAAAAAGTGAGAATGTTAATAATATTACAAAATCATCACAAAAACGAAAAATAATTATGCAAAATATAACAAAAGGTAATGCCTGTTTGAGAAATTGACTATCAAAGTTGCCCAATGAAAAGGAAAAAAATATTGACAAATCGTTAAAAATAAGCTATTATTATTTATAGTTTTAGTAATGATTTTGTTCATATATGAACAAATCAAATTAGTAGGTTGTCAGACATGGAAGATATTCCTTTGGCAATAAGTATAGTAGAATTTGGAGAAGAAATATATGAGTAACGTACAGAGTTTCGAAAGAGGAGCAGGAATTTTACTCCCTATCAGTAGTATTCCATCAAAATACGGTATTGGTACTTTCGGTAGAGAAGCATATAAGTTTGTTGATGCATTAGCAGATGCACAGCAGATGTATTGGCAGGTTCTTCCTATTGGACCTACAAGCTTCGGCGACAGCCCATATCAGTCGTTTTCTGCGTTTGCAGGAAATCCATATTTTATTGATTTAGAGTATTTAATACAGGAAGGTTTGTTAAAGAAAGCTGATGTAGAGAGCAAGGAGTGGGGCGAAGAGCCTTCAGATATTGCGTATGCTACTATTTTTAACAACCGTTTTGACGTTTTAAAGATTGCGTTTAAGAATAGTAAACATAAGGATAGTGCAGAGTATAAATAATTTTTTAAGAAGAATGAATACTGGTTAGATGATTATAGTTTCTATATGTCATTGAAGAATGAGTTTGATAACCAGTCATGGACAGAGTGGGACGAAGACATTAAGTTCCGCGAGCCAGCAGCGCTTAAGAAGTATCAGAAAAAATTGGCAGAAGAAATTGATTTCTGGAAGTTCTGCCAGTACAAGTTCTTTGCACAGTGGATGGAATTAAAAGAATATGCCAACGAAAAAGGCATCCAGATTATTGGAGATATTCCACTTTATGTATCTATGGACAGTTCAGATGTCTGGGTGCATGGAAGATTATTTGAATTAGATGAGCGCAAGAACCCGATTAACGTTGCAGGTGTACCACCTGACTGTTTCTCGGAGACTGGTCAGAGATGGGGAAATCCTTTATACGATTGGGTTGCTATGGAGAAGGAAGATTTCTCATGGTGGCGTGAAAGAATGAAAGCAAATGCTACACTTTACGATGTGATTCGTATCGATCACTTCATCGGAGTAGTTAGATATTATAGAATTCCTAGTTCATGTGAAACCGCTATGGAAGGAGCATGGAAGAAAGGACCAGGTAAGAAGCTTACAGATGCTATTATGGAGTCTATCGGAGATTCTAAGATTATCGCTGAGGACTTGGGTATCGTAGTACAGAGTGTACGCGACTTGATGGCTGAGACCGGATGGCCTGGAATGAAGATTTTACAGTTTGCTTTTGACGGGGTAAATACAAACTCAAATTTACCTCACACATATACAAACCATAATATGTTAGTATATGGTGGAACTCATGATAATGAAACATTGGTAGGATTTTTCAAAAAGTTGGATGAAGAAGAATTAGAACCAGCTTTAAAATACTTAAATGTTTCATCTGTTGAAGAAATTGCACCTGCAATTATTCGTGCAGCTTATGCGAGTACAGCAGATGTTGCTATCATGCAGATGCAGGATATCTTAGGTTTAGACAATACAGCACGTATGAACTTGCCGTCAACCGTTGGTCAGAACTGGAGATGGAGAATGCTTCCAGATCAGTTCGATGATGAGTGTATCGAGTATTTGAAGGATATGGCTGAATTATATGGTAGAGAGTTAGATAAGCCAGAGCCTGAGGAAGAACCAGAAGAAGAGACAGAAGAATAATACCTGAAAGTAAA
>CADBNB010000275.1 GCA_902795895.1 uncultured Lachnospiraceae bacterium
ACTTCAGACTTTAAATTCAACTATGAAAAAACAGTTTGAGGCATATGATGTAGATACAGCAATGGTACTAGGAGTTGCTGGCGGAAATGGATTAGAGCATATTAATTCATCAAAATATACAAAAGTATATGGAATAGATATTAATAAAAATTATCTAAATGAGGTATCAAAACGATATCGAGAACTTAAAGATGTATTAGAACTATTACATATAGATTTATTAAAAGAAAGTGATAAGTTACCAAAAGCAAGCCTTGTAATAGCTAATTTATTGATTGAATACATTGGTTATTCTTCATTTCAAACTATTATTAGACAGGTTAAACCAAAGTACGTTTCTTGTATAATACAAATTAATATGGATAAGCTACAATGGGTTTCTGACTCTAAATATATTCATGCGTTTGATAGGCTAGATGAGATACATAATCAAATGAGTGAAGAAGATTTAACAAATGCTATGCAAAAGATAGGTTATTCATTGATTGCTAAAGAAGTGGGAAAACTTCCAAATGGAAAGGCCTTGTTACGATTAGATTATGCTTGAAAAAGGGGCTGTTACACTAATTAGTACGACAGCTCCTAATTTTACTTTAACACCATTTTGTTTTGAAATGTAAGCGATTCAAAACAAGGCGTATAGTCAATCTAGCAAATTCATGCTACACTGGCTATACACCCAACTGTTAACACAGCCGGGTGTATTGTATAAAATTATATCAAATTTGTCTTTCAGCCAATATTTTCTCCTTCAGCCCCTCATCAAACACTCCTGATTTTATCATCTCAATTTCGTACTTGTACGGAGCATAGGCTTTCTTCTTATTCTCCGGATCCGGGATATAAGGGGTTTCCAATATTTTTGGCACGTTTTCAAAGTCCGGATGTTTCACGATTTTCTCTAACGCAGTAAAGCCGATAGTTCCAAAGCCAATATTTTCATGTCGGTCCTTTGCGGCACCACGGTCATTTTTACTGTCGTTAATGTGGAACACTGCGATTTGCTCCTTTCCAATAACCTTATCAAAAGATGTAATTACCTCATCAAAATTTCCTGCTACATCATAGCCTGCATCATTGGTATGGCATGTATCAAAGCACACACGAAGCTTGTCCGCATAGGTTACTCCATCATAAATGCGGGCAAGCTCTTCAAAACTTCTACCACATTCCGAGCCTTTTCCAGCCATGGTTTCCAACGCAATATTTACTTTCGTATCTTTTGTAAGCACTTCATTTAATCCCTTAATAATCTGTGCAATTCCCTTGTCTACGCCTTCTCCCACATGCGAACCCGGATGAAGCACCAAAGTCTTACTTCCCATCGCCTCTGTTCTTTCAAGCTCTTTCGCCAAAAATTCCACCGCAAGCTGATAAATCTCTGGCTTCACCGTATTGGCAAGATTAATAATGTATGGAGCATGAATCACAAATTCCTCCATGCCATTTTCTTTCATAAGTGCCAGTCCTTCTTCTACACGAAGTTCTGAGATTTCCTTTCTTCTCGTATTTTGCGGCGCTCCGGTATATACCATAAATGTATTTGCACCATATGACAACGCTTCCTTTACGGAACCTAAAAACATTTCTTTTCCACTCATTCCCACATGGGATCCAATTTTAATCATTTTCTTACACTCCTAAAACTAAAAACTTATTCCCGTCTCTAACGCAATCTCCATCATCTGACGGAAGCCGGTCTGTCTCTCTTCCGGCGACAATTCCTTTCCCGAATACAAATGGTCAGAAATGGTCAAAATACAAAGGGCTCTCTTTCCAAGAAGTGCAGCGTTGCAATACAAAGCCGCTGACTCCATCTCCACCGCCAAAACATTCATTTTTTTCCAACGGTCATTGGCATTGGTATGCTGATTATAGAAATAATCCGAAGACAATACATTTCCTACATGCACTTTTTGTCCCTTTGCCTCAGCTACTTCCACTGCCTTTCGAAGAAGTGCATAATCTGCCACCGGCGCAATAGTGCCCGGAAGTTCAAACTGTGCCGCATAGTTGGAATCCGTAGATGCTGCCATGGCAATGACGATATCCTTAAGCTCTAAGTAATCCTGAAATCCACCTGCAGAGCCAATACGGATAATGTTATCCACATCATATTTATCATACAATTCATAAGAATAAATACCAATGGATGGCATACCCATACCATGTCCCATAACGGAAATTCTCTTTCCCTTATATTCTCCCGTATAACCGTACATATTTCGAACGGTATTAAAACAGGTGGCATTTGTCAAATAGTTATCTGCAATATATTTTGCGCGTAGCGGATCTCCCGGCATCAATACCGTCTTAGCAATTTCGCCTTTTTCTGCCTGATTATGTGGTGTTCCCATACAAATTCCTCCCTTTTTTCTCTAATGCTCTCTCGTAGTCTTCCTTATACCATAATTTCGGCTATATTTTCCGTGGATTTTCTCCCTTACTTTATCTCTGTCCATAAGCTTTCGCCTTCCACGGTGCCTTCCACTCCCAAGGCATCTAAAATTGTAGCCGCTATGGTTCCAAAACCATCTTTCACACCAAGATTTCCTGTTTTTAATTTCTTTCCTGCAATGACTAGTGGAATATATTCCCTGGAATGGTCGGTAGACGGCGTACTAGGATCACATCCATGGTCAGCCGTAATCATAAGCATATCATCCTCCCGAAGCTTTCCAAGTATTTCAGGTAATCGTAAATCAAAATAGCTGAGTGCCTTACCATATCCGTCAATATCATTTCTATGACCATACTTCATATCAAAATCTACCAGATTGGTAAAACAAATGCCCTCAAAATCCCGATCCATCCAAGCAAGAGTCTTATTGATACCGTCTTCATTGTCCTCGGTACGAACCATTTCGGTAATGCCTTTTCCTGCAAAGATATCATTAATCTTACCAACGGCAAGCACATCTTTTCCTTTTGCTTTCAAAATATCAAGCATGGTATCCTTAGGTGGTTCCAAGGAATAATCATGTCTTCTTGAGGTTCTGCTGTAAGGCCACTCTCCCTCAAATGGTCTGGCTATGATTCTTCCAACTCCCCAAGGTCCTTTGCAAAGCTTTCTTGCAATTTCGCAATACTCATACAACTGTTTTACCGGAACGACATCCTCATGGGCTGCAATCTGTAACACAGAATCTGCCGACGTGTACACGATTAACGCACCGGTTTCCACATGTTCCTTTCCGAAATCCTTAATGACTTCCGTGCCGGAATACGGCTTGTTACACAATATTTTTCTGCCGGTTTGTTTGGATAATTCATCAATTAACTCTTTCGGAAATCCATTTGGAAATGTAGGCATGGGATTTTTTGAAATTAATCCTGCGATTTCCCAATGTCCCGTAGTAGTATCTTTTCCTTTTGATTTTTCTGAAATTTTGCAAACAGCACCTTTTAGCGGCATAATATCCTTTGCCCACTCATGCTGCTCGTCCACCTTCATACCGTCTATGTCAAAGAACCCAAGTTTTTGCATATTTGGCATATAAAAATCACTATAATGAGACGCTGCATAAACCGTATGACTTCCCGCATCTCCATAATCTGCAGCATCTGGCATTTCGCCGACACCTACACTATCCAGCACAATCAGAAATACTCTTTTCATACTATCGTCCCCTTTCTCCATAATTGTTCTCTCAGAGTCTTTTTATACAAGAATTTCGAGAGAACAATTTAATCATTACTACTAATGTATGCTTTTATGGTATGCAACATGCCCACCATATCAAAATCATCCATGTACTTTTTAAGAACTGA
>CADBNB010000276.1 GCA_902795895.1 uncultured Lachnospiraceae bacterium
AATATAAATTGTAGAGCCGTATACGAGACCCGTACGTACGGTTCAATGAGAGGGAAATAACATTTACTGTTATTTCTCTACTCTATTTTACTTGACAGAAACAGTAAAAAGTGGGTATACTAATATTTGTATGATAGAAATGTAAAAGACGTTGATGGAGACAGTAGACGTAAGAAGAAAGGTACAGTGAGTCAGGGATAGTGGAAACCTGATCTGAGTAGCTTACGTGGAAAATCACTCCTAAGTTGCAGGCTGAATACGCGTGATGCGTGGTAGGTCCCGCCGGTGTCCACCGTTATATGGAGCATGTATAAAGCGAAGGATTGCCTTTTTTATTGGGAGAGGAAATTGAGCGGAGTACACGACAAATAGGTGGTATAGCGAGAACCCTCGTCCTGTTTGGATGAGGGTTTTACTTATGTTAAAGGAGGATAATGACATGTACGAAAAAGTTTCGACAAACTTAAATTTCGTAGAACGAGAGAAAAAAGTGGAAAAGTTCTGGAAAGACAATGATATTTTCAGAAAAAGTATGGATTCAAGAAAAGAAGGAGAGACATACACATTTTACGATGGCCCTCCAACAGCAAATGGTAAGCCACATATCGGACACGTGCTTACCCGTGTAATCAAGGATATGATTCCTAGATACCAGACAATGAAAGGAAAGATGGTTCCACGTAAAGCCGGATGGGATACACACGGTTTGCCAGTTGAGCTTGAAGTAGAAAAGCTTTTAGGTCTTGACGGAAAAGAGCAGATTGAAGAATATGGATTGGAACCATTCGTTAAGAAATGTAAAGAATCTGTTTGGAAATACAAAGGAATGTGGGAAGAATTCTCAGGTACCGTTGGTTTCTGGGCTGATATGGATGATCCGTATGTAACATATGATAATGATTTTATTGAGTCTGAGTGGTGGGCACTTAAGACCATTTGGGATAAAAAATTATTGTACAAAGGACACAAAATCGTGCCTTATTGTCCACGTTGTGGAACACCTTTGTCTTCTCATGAAGTTGCGCAGGGATACAAAGATGTAAAAGAAAAATCAGCAATCGCTAAGTTTAAAGTAGCAGGTGCTGAGGACGAGTACATTTTAGCATGGACAACAACACCTTGGACATTGCCAAGTAACGTTGCTCTTTGTGTAAATCCTGACGAGACATACGTAAAGATTAAAGTACAGGTAAATGAGAAAAATGACGTTGTAAAAGAAGGAGAAGAAGATACAGCAGTTGCTACAGAATACTACATCTTGGCTGAGGCTTTGATTTCTTCTGTTATTGACGGTGCTTATGAAATCGTTGAGAAATACGTAGGTAAAGATTTAGAGTACAAGCAGTACACACCATTGTTTGACTACGCATTTAACAATGCAGACGGAACAGTTGGAGATCCAGGCGACCGTACTATGGTGAAAAATAAAAAAGCATTTTACGTAGTATGCGACAATTACGTAACACTTACGGATGGTACCGGTGTAGTTCATATCGCTCCTGCATTCGGTGAGGACGATGCCAAGGTTGGTAGAAAGTACGATCTTCCTTTCGTTCAGTTAGTAGACGATAAGGGTGAAATGAAGCCGGAAGTAACAGATATGGCAGGTGTATTCTGTAAAAAAGCAGATGAATTGGTATTCAAATCACTTGCTGCTAAGAAGTTACTCTTTAAGGCTCTTAAGTTTGAGCATAGCTACCCATTCTGCTGGAGATGTGATACTCCGCTTATTTACTACGCAAGAGAATCCTGGTTCATTAAAATGACTGAGGTAAAAGATAAATTAATCGCAAACAACAACACAATCAACTGGATTCCGGCAACAATCGGTAAAGGTCGTTTCGGTGACTGGTTGGAAAATGTACAGGACTGGGGCGTAAGCCGTAACCGTTACTGGGGAACTCCACTTAATATCTGGGAATGTGAGTGTGGATGCCAGCATTCTATCGGAAGTATCGAAGAACTTAAGTCAATGTCTAAGAACTGTCCGGATGATATTGAGCTTCACCGTCCATACATTGACGCAGTGACTATTACCTGTCCGGCTTGTGGTAAGGAAATGCACCGTGTACCAGAAGTAATTGACTGTTGGTTTGACTCAGGAAGTATGCCATTTGCACAGCATCACTATCCATTTGAAAATGAAGACTTATTTAAGGCACAGTTCCCGGCAGACTTTATTTCTGAAGCGGTAGACCAGACAAGAGGATGGTTCTATTCATTGCTTGCCATCTCAACATTGTTGTTTGACAAGGCTCCTTACAAGAATGTTATCGTATTGGGACACGTTCAGGATAAGGAAGGAAAGAAGATGTCAAAATCTAAGGGAAATGCAGTAGATCCTATGGATGCATTAAACAAGCATGGTTCAGATGCAATACGTTGGTATTTCTATGAGAATTCAGCGCCATGGCTTCCAAA
>CADBNB010000277.1 GCA_902795895.1 uncultured Lachnospiraceae bacterium
GTTACCAAACGGTAGCAGCTTTATTAGAAGATGTATCCTCGTTTTCGCCATCTGATGATGAGCGGACGAGTTATCAAAAAGATGAGGAGGAAAAAACAAGCTATGAAGAAGAATTTGCAGCTAATGATAATTCGGATGCAGAGCGGGATAACGTGGGCGAAGAACAGGAAGAGTCTGAGATTGAAGAGTATGAATACGAAGAAGAGCCATCTTTCTTCGAGAAGTATTGGAAATATGGATTAGCTGCAGCAGTAGTTCTATTGTTTATTTACTTCTGTTCTAAATGGAACAGTTCATCGTCAACATCACAGTATGATGAAGTGTTGGATACTTTGGCTATTGATTCAGTGGTAACAGATACTGTTATTGACGAGCCTATAACGCCAACAACTAAACCTACGAAAAAGGATGTGAAAGATGAAAAGAAGTTGAAGGAAAATGTAAAGTCGAAACAGAAAGAAATAAATCAGCCCGCAACACAGAGTCCTACACAATCTCAAACTGTAAGTAATATACAAAGTCAAAGTAATACCAGCTCATTCAATGCAGGAACAAAGCCCAAGCCAGTTAAAACAGATGCTGTTTATGATGTGGTTGAAGAGATGCCGTCATTCCCAGGCGGTGATTCTGGGCTTATGGCCTATCTAAGTCAAAGCATAAAATACCCTGTTGTAGCAGAAGAAAATGGAATCCAAGGCAGAGTTATATTGACATTTGTTATTGAAAGAGACGGTTCTATAACTGATGTGAAAGTTGTGAAATCGGTTGACCCCTCACTGGATGCGGAGGCCAAACGAGTTATACGGAGTATGCCAAGGTGGAAACCAGGTAAACAAAACGGTTCTGTCGTTAGAGTTAGATATACGATTCCTGTAACATTTAGATTACAATAATAATAAATAAAAAAGTAGAATGCAATGACAAAGTATTTGTATTTGAACTCGCGTGACGAGATGTTTAGAATAGACATCTCCAAGATTGTATATTTTGAGGCAGAAGGTAACTACACGAATTTTGTGTTGTGTAACAAACTGAAAGGTGCTGTCTGCATGAACCTTGCGCAAATGCAACAAGTTCTTAGTGACTGCCTAAAAGAGTCTGCATCTATTTTTGCAAGAGTGGGTAAACGTTATATTGTTAACCTCACCTACGTATATCAAATAGGTGTGCTGCGTCAGAAACTGACAATGAGTGACGGCGAAGTTTTTTCTTATCAACTGAACATTTCCAAAGAAGCTTTGAAAAAGCTCAAAGAATTGTTTGTTGGATCAATTGATGGTAATTTGAGTACAAAAGAAATTAGTAAACAAAAATAATAAAAAATATCAATATGAATAACATTGAAATTCTAAAAGGCAAGACAATCCTTGTTGGCAAAGAGCCTAGTAACGGTCGGTTGACAGTATCTGTAAAAATTAACGGTCAGTTTTATCCAACTACTATAGGTGAAATAAATAGTGTGCCTAATTCCGTTAGTCGATACAAGCATTCAGAAAGTATTGCACATTGTAAGTTTGAGGTTGATAATTCTGGGAATATAACCGTAACTAATCTAAAATCCCAAAATGTTACTTATGCAAATGGTATTGAAATTCAATCGAAGAAAGTTAAACAGAACGGGAATGTCGAACTTGGTAAAGATCGTTTTTCAGTAAGTATAAGTACAATAATAGAGACCGCCATCATGATAGTAAACAAAGTGTTACCTCCTCCACCATCTGTTGCGGAATATTCTATCAGGCATCTCAAAAAAGTTTGGGATGAATATAATGGGAAAATGCGTGAGATTAAAATACGACAAAGAAATATTGGACTTCTTTCCAGCATTCCGATGGCTTTTTCAATGCTTGGAGGTCTTATTGCTGGCGTAGCACCTGAGATTCGACAGTATGCCTTAATTCTTACTGGTATTGCACTTTTAATTATGGTTGTAGGTTTTTATAAAAAGTTTACGGATAAATCCATAGAAGAAATGGAAGAAAACACAGAGGAGTTCCAGAAGAAATACATCTGTCCTAACAAGAAAAAACCATGCAACCATTTTTTGGGTATGGTACCATATAACATCTTA